>JBBAVQ010000064.1:0-11964 GCA_040397625.1 Pirellulales bacterium
TCAGGAAGCCCAATCGCGTAAGCGATGGGGGCACACGCTGACTCCGCCGCGTGGCTCGGGGCTACCCACGCCCATCGCCGGACGCTCGCTACGGGCATCCTGCCCTCCGCTCGCTCGATGCTGACTGCGCTCCGCCATCCTGGCTGCGCTTGTCAGCAACGCCTGCTCCCGGGCATGCGCAGCCCCTCGCCCCCACCCCCGTAGCACAGGTTTTCAACCTGTGTGTCTTCACGGTTCACCGTTGGATCGACTGGAATTCTGGAGGGAGGAGCAGCCGGCCGGAGGCACGCGCAGAAGCCGGTGCGACGTGTGCCACGCAGCGATCGTTCCGCAGCGTTTGAGAAGAGAACTCACACCCCGCAGGTAGGTCGGAGACCATTCCCACCGGCGCCGAGCATGTCTCCGGCCGGCTGCGGGAGCATTGCAACGGGCCAGGTTCAAGCCTGACCCACATGAGCCGACAAACCAGCAATCGCCGCTGGCGAAAAGAGCGAGTGCCCCGTCTTGGACTCGAACCAAGAACCCTCTGATTAAGAGTCAGATGCTCTGACCAATTGAGCTAACGGGGCTGAACCGCTTTTTTACCCACCACGCACCGCTCCGACAAGGGTCGGCCCCGCCGCCGCCGCGGCGCCGAAGACGCATCCAAGACGCCGCGTTGCAGGGATTCGCGACCAACCGCTACATTCCGCGCTCGAAATCCACCGTGCGGCGCCGCCACGCGGCCGGCCTCGATTTTTGCAACTCGCTTCTGGAGACGACTCGATGGGCAGGTTCGACGGGATGAAGGGGCTCGTGCTCGGTGTGGCCAACGATCACTCGATCGCCTGGGCAATCGCCAAGATCATCATGGCCGAGGGCGGCCAGATCGGCTTCACCCACCTCCCCGACCGTCCCGACGACGAACGGCAGCGAAACCGCCGCCGCGTCGCCCTGCTCACCGACCCCGAGCCCAACGCCAAGTTCCTCGTGCCCATGGACGTGTCGAGCGACGACCAGATCGCGGCCGTCATGGATCGGGGCAAGCAGGAGTTTGGCACGATCGACTTCCTGCTCCACTCGATCGCCTTCGCGCCGCTCGAAGACCTCAAGGGCGAGACCACCAACTGCAGCCGTGAGGGCTTCCGCGTGGCGATGGAGACGAGCGCTTACAGCCTGTTGGCGGTCGGCCGGCTCTCCCGCAGCTTCCTCTCCAAAGACTCCTCGATCCTCACCCTCACCTACTTCGGCGGCGAGAAGGTCGTGCCCGGCTACAACATCATGGGCGTCTGCAAGGCGACCCTCGACATGTGCATGCGCTACATGGCCTTCGACCTCGGCCCCGCCGGCGTCCGCGTCAATGCGGTCAGCGCCGGCCCGCTGCGGACGCTCGCCGGCCGCGGCGCAGGCGTGGACGATATGCTCGGCCTCTACCAGCACATGTCGCCGATGGGCCGCAACATCACCCACGACGAGGTCGGCAAGGCCGGCGCCTGGCTGCTCTCCCGCGACTCGCAAGGGATTTCGGGCGAGATCCTGCACGTCGATGCGGGCTACAACGTGATGGGCTCGCCGGGCAGGCTCCTCGACCTTGTGCCCAAGCAGGCGGCGCAGGAGTGAGGCCGGCGTGCGACCAGCGTGAGGCCGCAGTGAACCCTGCGTGAGGCTGGCGTGACCACGATCGCCGTCGCCGTGGTGCTGCGACACGGCCACGTGCTCGTGGGTCGTCGCGCCGTCGATGCCATCGACGCGGCAGGCCTCGACGAGTTTCCCGGCGGCAAGGTCGAACCGGGTGAGTCGCCGGCCGACGCCGCCGCGCGGGAGTGCCTCGAAGAGGCAGGAATTGCCGTGCGGATCGAGGCTTTGCTCGATCGCGTGGCCTCGACCGCCGGCAGCGGCCCGCTCGACATCCTGTTCTTCGCCGCCACGCCGCTCGACGACCGCGAGGAGCCGCTCGTCCCCTTCGCCTGGGTGCCCGTGGCGGAACTCGCCACGCTGCGATTTCCGCCGGCAAATGCCGGTGTGCTCACTCAACTCGCTCAGGGCGGGTCATAACCACCCTGATGCCACGGATGGCAGCGGCCGATCCGTGCGAGCCCCTTTGCCGCACCGCGAATCGCTCCATACTTCTCCACGGCCTCGCGGAAGTAGGTGCTGCACGTGGGTTGGAAGCGGCAGTGCCGTCCGAGCAGCGGGCTGAGCGTGAGCTTGTAGAGCACGACGCCGGCGATCAGCACGGCCGAGGCGGCGCGGTCGCAGAGCCTGCAGACCGAGCCGCAGGGACCGCCGGGCGTGGCCGCCATCACCGCCTCCGCTTTGGTTTCGCCGCCGCATCGTCACGCGGCCTGGGCACGGCATCGGCATAGCCCCGGCGGCCCACGACCCGTGCGGCGAGCGCGGCGATGGCCGTCTCCATCTCGCGGGCGCCGGTCGCCCCGGCCGGCGGTTCGCCCGAACGGACGACGATCACGAAATCGTTGCCGGATGGCAGCGAACCTCGAACTTGGCGAAACGCTTCCCGCAGCCGCCGCTTCCAGCGGTTCCGCACCACCGCCGAGCCGATCCGCCGCGAAACCGACAGGCCCAGCCGCACCCCGTCGGGATTCGCGCGGTCCGCCGCCGCGTAGAGCACCAGCGGCCCTGCCGCCGCACTCTGCCTGGTGTCATACACGCGAGAGAACTCCGGCGGTCGGAGGAGTCGCATCCG
Source organism: Pirellulales bacterium (assembly GCA_040397625.1). Taxonomy (GTDB): domain Bacteria; phylum Planctomycetota; class Planctomycetia; order Pirellulales; family UBA1268; genus QWPN01. The sequence goes on from JBBAVQ010000064.1 coordinate 2,687, forward strand.
TCGCGAAAACCCGGCCGGACGCGGCGTCACCACTTCAACGCCGCCCGCGGATTCGCGGCTGTAGTGGCCTGCGCAGCCCGGGCCGCTTCGAGCAGCCGATCGAGCGTCGCGGCGTCGCCCGTGTCGGGAAGCACGATCTGCAGTTCGGCGATCAGGTCGCCCTTCGAGCCGTTGGCGTGCCGCACGCCCATGCCCCCGGCCCGCAGTTTGCGGCCGCCACTGGTTCGCGGCGGCACCTTGAGCGCGATCGTGCCCCACGGCGTGGGCACATCCACCTTCGCGCCCTCGATCGCCTCGGCCAGCGTGATCGGGAGCGTCAGCTCGAGCGTGTCGCCGTCGCGACGAAATACCGGATGCGGCTCGATGTCCACCTCCAGCAGCAGATCACCCGCCGGCCCGCCGCCGGCGCCGGGCTGGCCCTGCCCCCGCAGCCGCATGCGGGCGCCGTCGGGCACTCCCTGTGGGATCGTGACACTGATCGTCTCCTTCTTTCCGCCGCGGTCGATGGCCACATCCGCCTTGCCGCCGTCGATGGCGAGCGTGAAGGGAATGGTCATCCGGGCCGTGACATCCTCGCCGGGCGTCTGGGTCTGCCGGCGGCGCCGGCCACCCGCGCCCGCTGCCCGCGTCCGGCCGCCGCCGAAGAGTTGCTCGAAGCCGCCCCCGCCGCCGAACAGGCTCTCGAGGTCGATCTCGGCCCCGCCGCCGCCACCCGGAAAACCGCCGCCGCCCGGAAAGGGCCCGCCCCCCCAGCCCCCGCCGCGTGGCCCGCCCGCACCGACGCCCTCGAAGGAACTGCCGTAGCGGTCGTACATCTCCCGCTTGCTCGCGTCGTTGAGCACGTCGAACGCGGCCTGCAGCTCCTTGAACTTCTCCTTGGCCGCCTCGTCGTCGGGATGCAGATCGGGGTGATACTTGCGGGCGAGTTCCCGATAGGCCTTGCGGATGTCCTCGGCCGACGCGGTCCTCGGCACGCCAAGGGTCTGGTAGTAGTCCTCCGCCATCGAAACAGGCTCTCCGCGGCCGGGAAACGGAACGAAACAGGATTCTAGAAGTGGGCTCGCTCGCCCTCAAGGCGGCGCCATCCCGGCCGCAGTCCCACGCCTCACGGCGTTGGGCTTTTCACTTCTGCGTCGGCAGCGGCTCGCTGCTCCAGAAACTCATACTGGCACCGCCGCGGAGGCTGACCCTCGGCGGGGCCGAGCAGCCGCCAGACGCCGTCGGGATCGAGCCGGCGCGCCCGCACGTTGTCGGCGAGATACACCGGGAGGATCTCGCGGAGGATTCGCGTGGACAGGTCTGGCGCCAGCACCGGAAACATCACTTCGACCCGACGGAAGAAGTTTCGCGGCATCCAGTCGGCGCTCGAGAGAAACACCTTCGCATCGTCGTCGGGGCCGAACACGTAGAGCCGGCTGTGCTCCAGAAACCGATCCACGATACTCCGCACGCGGATCGTCTCGCTCAGCCCGGGCACCCCCGGCCTCAGCCCGCACATGCCCCGAGCGACGATGTCGATCGGCACGCCTGCCTGGCTGGCGCGGTACAGCGACTCGATCACGCGGTGGTCCACGATCGCATTGAGCTTGGCGAAGATCCGCGACGGCCGCCCCGCGCGGGCCCGCTCCGCCTGCTCGTCGATCAGTTCGATGGTCCGACGGTGCAGGTCGTTCGGCGCCACGATCAACCGCTGCCAGGGATGGCCCTGCGAATAGCCGGTGAGGAGGTTGAAGAGGGCCGAGGCATCTTCCGCCATCGCCTCATCGGCCGTGAACAGGCCGACGTCGGTGTAGGAGAGCGCGGTCGTGGGGTTGTAGTTGCCGGTGCCGAGATGCACGTAGCGCCGCAGTCCCTGTCCTTCCTGGCGAAGCACCATCGACACCTTGCAGTGGGTCTTGAGGTCGAGGAAGCCGAACACCACGTGCACGCCGGCCCGCTCCATCTGCCGAGCCCAGCTCACGTTGTTGGCCTCGTCGAACCGCGCCTTGAGTTCCACCAGCGCGGTCACGTGCTTCCCCGATTCCGCCGCCGCCATCAGCGCCCTCGAGATCGGCGAGTCGCCGCTGGTGCGGTAGAGCGTCTGCTTGATCGCAAGCACACGGGGGTCGGCCGCCGCCGCGGTCACGAACTCGACCACCGGGTCGAACGACTCGTACGGGTGATGCAGGAGGATGTCGCGATGCGCGATCGCGGCGAAAATGTCGGGGCTGCGCCGCTCGAGGCCGCGAGGCATCCGCGGCGTGAACGGCTTGTCGTGCAGCCGCTCGAAGCCGGGCAGCTTGTGCAGCTCCCAGAGCGAGGTCAGGTCGAGCGGGCCGTCGATGCGGTAGACCTCGCTGTAGTCGTCGCACTGGCCGCGAGCTTTCCCCTGCAGCCCTTCCTCGTCGATGATCATTTCGGCGAGCGTGTCGTCGGCCTTGGATGCGATCTCGATCCGCACCGCCTGCCCACGCTGGCGGGCCTTGATGCGGTCCTCAATGAGCTTCAGCATGTCGTCTGATTCCTGCTCGAGCAGGTCGACGTCGCTGTCGCGGGTGATGCGGAAGGCCGTCCACGACTCCACTGCGAAGCCGCCGAAGAGTTCGGGCAGCCGCGCCGAGACGATGTCTTCAAGCAGCACGAAAGGAAACGTGCCCGGTTCGCCGCCCGAGATCGCCACGATCCGCGGCAGCACCTGCGGCACCTGAACCACCGCGAACATTCGCTTGGGGCCGAGCCCCTCGCCCCGGTGCAGCATCACGCCGAGATACAGCCCGCGGTTGTGATAGCGGGGCGACGGATGGGCCGGATCGACCGCCATGGGCGTGAGGATGGGCAGGGCACGCTCGCGAAAGAAGCGGTCCACCTGCTCCCGCTGACCGCCCTCGAGCGACTCGTACCGCAGCAGGCGGAAGCCCTCGGCCGCCATCGCCGGGCCGATGCTCTCGCGAACGCAGGCATACTGCCGGGCCACCAGTTCCTGCGTGCGACAGGCGACGGCCTTGAGCTGCGCCATGGCGGTCAGGCCGTCGGGGGAATAATCCTGGGGGGCGCTCTCGCCGAAGGCCTGCTCCCGCAGTCCTGCGACGCGGATCATGAAAAACTCGTCGAGGTTCGAACTGAAGATCGCCAGGAACTTCAGCCGCTCCATCAGCGGGTTGTCGGGGTTCTCGGCCTCCTCCAGCACCCGCTGGTTGAAGTCGAGCCAGCTCAACTCGCGGTTGATGAAGCACTCCGGCCCGAAGGTGGTGCCCCTCGCCTCGTCGCTGACCGTCGCCATGCCTGTCGTTCCTCCTGCTCACCTGAGCTGACCGGCATCATCATGCCGTGGTGACGAGTGTACCCTTGAGGTCGGCTGCGCCCCGACGTCAGCTCCTCACGAGACGCTCACATTCCCGCTTCAGCCGCTACAACCGTCACGCCTGCTGCCGCTGCCGCCGTCGCGGGCCTCGCTTGCCCCGCGGGTGGTCGGGGGTGGTGCACCGCCGTCGCCGGCATCCTCGAGGCGACCGCGGCGAAGCCCGGTAACGTTCACCCCGGGGCGTCGTTCGCCGATCTCACCCACGCCGATCTCGTGGCGGCGGCCACGGCGATCGCGCCGACCTTCGAACGCGCCGCGACGCAGCGGCTCGGCCGCACCATCCTCGAAGCAGTCACGGCGGCACGATCCGCCGCCGACACCAACGCCAACCTCGGCATCATCCTGCTCACGGCGCCACTCGCGGCCGTGCCGGACGGCGAGCCGCTCACCGCCGCCGCAGTCGATCGAGTGCTCGCGCAGCTCGGTGCCGCCGACGCCGCCGACGTCTACCAGGCGATCGCGCTGGCGCGGCCCGGTGGCATGGACCGCGTGGATCGCGACGACGTCAACGGGCCGCCGCCGACCGATCTCCTCGCGGCCATGCGGGCCGCGGCCGATCGCGACCAGATCGCCCGCCTCTGGACAGAGGGCTTCGAACCGCTCTTCGCCGGGCCAGTCGTCGATCTCGCCGCCAGCCTGGAGGCCGGCATGCCGCTCCTCGAGGCGATCGTGGACTGCCATCTGCGGCAACTTGCCCGCGAGGCCGACTCCCTGATCTCGCGAAAGCACGGCGCTGACACGGCAGCCCGAGTGACGACGGTGGCCGCCGCGATCCTGCGGCTGCCTCCGGCCGAGCGACCGGTCGCCACCGCCGCCTTCGACGCCTCGCTGCGGTCACCGCGGCGGCTCAACCCGGGCACGACCGCCGACATCGTGGCAGCGGCACTCTATATTCAGTTGCGGACAGGACGCATCACCCCGTCCCTCGACGTCAGCCCCCAGGCAGCACCACGCACGCCATGACCGATCGCTTCGAAGTCCGACTCCGCAAGGCCGTCCACGTGTTCGCGGCGGGCCACTTCATCACCCTCACCGACGACCTCTGCGAGCCGGTCCACGGCCACAACTGGACCGTGGGCGTGGACGTCGGCGGCGAACCCGACGCGCATGGCATGGTGGTCGATTTCATCGCCCTCCGCGACACCGTCACCGCGGTGCTCGCGCGGCTCGACCACAAAATGCTCCTTCCCACGGCCAACCCCTGGCTCAGCGTCACGACGGCTCGTGGACCGCACGGTGGCGACGAAACCACCGTCACCTTTCGCGGCCGGCGGCGTTGGGTGTTTCCCGCCGACGAGTGCATGCTCATGCCGCTGGCCAACACGACGGCCGAGTGGCTTGCCCGCTGGATCGGCCTGAGCGTCGCGGAATCGCTCGCAGCCTCCGGGCACCCGATCCCCCGCTTGATCCGCGTGTCGGTCGACGAGTGCCTCGGCCAGTCGGGCGTCTGGGAACGCGACTGACGGAGCGGGCGGTCCTGAATCTGGGATTGTTCACGAGACTCGGGGCTGCCCGTGCCGGTCGCCGGGCACTCGCTGCAGGCTCCGGCCCTCCGCTCGCTGCGCTGCCGCGAGGACGCGCGAGGATCACGCGTGAGCCGCATCAGGCGTCGGCGACCAGCAGTTTGTCGGCAGCGTCGAGGGCGATCGCGAGGCCCGTGCGGCCCACGCGAACCCGCATCAGCCCTGCCCCGTCAGGGTTGCTCTCGACCGTGCCAACCGTGCCGAGCACCAGGCCACAGTCGGTGAGGTAGCGGAGAAAGTCGGACGACTGGTCGAGCACCCGCGCCAGTCGGAAGGCGTCGCCCTCGCCGCACTCCGCAAGCGACCGCATGACGCCGTCCGCCGGATCGGAGAGCGACACGGCGTCGGCGCGCGGAATCGGATCGCCGTGGGGATCGACCTCGGGCCGGCCGAGAAACGCGTCGATCCGCTCGATGAGTAGGTCGCTGACCGCGTGCTCCATGTGCTCGGCCTCGTCGTGAACCTCATCCCAGCTCATGTCGAGCGTCTTGAGGAGAAACAGTTCGATCAGCCGATGGCGACGGATCACACGCAGGGCCAGCATCCGGCCCGCCCGCGTGAGAGCCACACCTTCGTACGGACGGTGCGTGGCGAGTCGGGCCGCGTCGAGCGTCTTCAGCATGCTCGTCACCGTGCCGGGCGACACGCCGAGGGCGGCGGCGATCTGGCCGGTGGTCGCAGGCCGTCCGTCCTGGCCGCTGGTGATCTGCTCGATCGTCTTCACGTAGTTTTCAACCGTCAGGCTGGGCACGGCGGCAAGTCTCGCGGAATGGTGCTGATCGACGTGGTTCGCGGCCGCTCGTTGTGGGCGGCAGTCCTACACCGCATTATGGTCGCGACCCGGAGCCACGACATGCCCCTGAACGAAGCGGCCTACACCCTGGTGCAGCCCCTGCTCGACCAGCCGGGCCTGTTCGGGACGTCGTGCCACCGCCGCGCCGGAGCCGTGGTGGTCGATTGCGGGGTGGATGCGGCGGGAGGCGCGGAAGCCGGGCTCGTAATCGCCAGGGCGGCCCTCGGCGGGCTCGGCGACGTGCGGCTCGTGGAGGGGCGGGCGGAGAAGGACATCGCCTTCGAGGATGGCTGGCCCGACGTGCCCTGGCCGGCCGTAACGGTGCACAGCCGGTCTCCGGTCGCAGCCTGCTTGGCGTCGCAGTACGCCGGCTGGAAGGTGGCCACGCCCGACTACTTTGCGATGGCGAGCGGCCCGATCCGCGCCGCCATCGGTCGCGAAGACCTCTTCGACCACGTCAATCATCGCGAGCATGCGGCGGTCGCAGTCGGGATCCTGGAGTCGTCGTCGCTCCCTCCGGAAGACGTCTGCCGAAAACTCGCCGCGGACGCGGGCGTGACTCCCGATCGGCTCGTGCTCCTCGTCGCCCGCACGGCCAGCGTGGCCGGCGGACTGCAGGTCGTCGCCCGGTCGCTGGAGACGGCGCTCCACAAGCTCCACGATCTGGCGTTTGATCTCTCACGGGTCGTCGCCGGCCGGGGCGTGGCACCCATGCCGCCCATTCCGCCGAAAGACCTCACGGCCATCGGCCGCACCAACGACGCGATCCTCTATGGCGGCATCGTGGTGCTCGAGGTCCGCGGCGACGACGAGAGCCTTTCGGCTGTCGGTCCGCGATGCGTGAGCGCGAGCTCGGCGGCGTATGGCGAGCCGTTCCTCGCGCTTTTCGAGCGGGCCGGCCGCGACTTCTACAAGCTCGATCCGGCACTCTTCGCGCCGGCGGTCGTGGAGTTCGTCAACGTCGACACCGGCCGACGGCAGCGGTTCGGGGCGCTGGCGCCCGACATCGTGGGCCGTTCGTTCGCCGACCGTTCGGCCGGGTGAGCCCATGCTCGTCACGTTGCTCGGCGAGCGCGGTGGATGGCACGTGCAGATGCTCGGCGAGGCGCTCGGCCGCAGCGGCCACACCGTCGAGGTGGTGTCGTGGCAATCGGTCGGCGCGGCGATCGGGCCGCGCGGGCACCGGTTCACACCCAAGGCGCTGTCAGACGCCGACGTGGTCGCGGTGCGGGGCATGCCCGGCGTCGGAGCCGGCCTGCAGCGGCTCGAGGAGGTGATCTTCCGCATGGACGCGGTCGCGCAGCTCGAGGCCACCGGCATGCCGGTGGTCAACAGTAGCCGCTCGCTCGAGATCGCCATCGACAAGTATCTCTCCCTCGCGTTGCTCGCACGGGCCGGCATCCGCGTCCCGCGGACGACGGTCGTGCAGGGAGAGGCAGCCGCCCGGCTCGCGTGGACCGAGTTCGGGGGCACCTGCGTGGCCAAGCCGCTGTTCGGGTCGCGGGGCCGCGGCATCCGTCGGGTCGAGACGGCCGGCGAGGCCGCCACGATCGGCGGAGATGGCGTGACGTATCTTCAGGAATTCATCCCACACCCGGGCTGGGACCTGCGGGTGCTCGTCGTCGGCGACGAAGCCTTCGCGATGCGGCGAATGGCGGCCGCCGGGGAGTGGCGAACGAACGTCTCGCTGGGGGGACGACCCGAGGCCGTCGAGGCGTCTGCCGACGAGGTCGGTATCGCCCGCCGAGCCGCCGCGACGGTTGGGGCCAGGATCGCCGGCGTTGACATCCTGCCCGGCCCCGACGGCCCGGTGGTCCTGGAGGTCAATGCGGTCCCCGCCTGGCGAGGCCTCCAGTCCGTGGTGCACACCGACCTCGCTGAGGCCGTGGCAACTGAGGTGACCCGCGCCGCCCGGATCAGGCGGACACCCAAGGGTGAAGCGTCCTAGGCGGGTCGGTGCGGGATTCGTCGATATTCCAGGCACAATCGATACAGACAGTTTGGAAATGCGAAACGCGGCCGCTGCCTAAATACTGAGCAGTCGCCCTCCTGCCTCTCTTGGCGGCACTCCTGCCACAAAAGAAGCCACTGTCAGCCTGTGAGTCGTAAGTCACTGCTGTGCAAGCACTTCGTGCTATCGCTTGACTCGCTCGAAAGAGTTCTCCGTCGCGGTTTCCGAGGTACTCCAGAGAAGGACCTTTCCCGCGGTGGTAACGGCGAGGGCCGCTGCCTGATCGATGCCCCGGAGGGATCCGCCATGCCGACCAAGACCGCCCGCCCGCCCCAGACCGACAGCCACGCCGCCACGGCGGTCCTGCAGGTCGCGGAGCGGCTCTTCGCCATGGAACCGGAGTGGGTGGTCTTCTTCCGGGAGGTGCTGGGTGTGGACGGGATCGTCCGCCGGACTTTCTCCGACCCCGAGGCCTTGATGCGGTTCGAGTGCTCGCCGCAGTACGCCCGGATTCGAGAAATGCTCGACGGCCTCCGGTCGCGCCAGAACGACCAGCAGGCCCAGCGGGAAGCCCAGCGGGTGATCACCGTGCGGATGCCCAAGTCGCTCCATGAGACCCTCAAATCCGAGGCGGAGCAGATGAAGGTGAGCGTCAACACGCTCTGCATCTCCAAACTGATGAAGCTGCTCGACGAACAGGAGCATCGCGAACTCGCCGGCAGCCGCCCGGAGACCCCAGCCTCCTGACCCGTCCAAGCCCAACGCCGTGAGGCGTGGGGCCAACCCGACCCATCCGTCCAAGCCCAACGCCGTGAGGCGTGGGGCCGCCCCCGGGGCGAAGCAGACTGGAGCGGACCTGTAAGCCGGGTTCTGTGCCCGCCGCACGAGGCGGCGGGCGGCGACCATTTCTCTAGGACCCAGGTTGCCCTGGGCCTCGAGCAGCCGACCCGGAAGTGGGGGCGAGACGGGCCGCCTCGCGCCGCTCCGCCCCAGAGGACGTCGCGATCTTCTTCCTGCTTGGCCTTGCTCCCGATGGGGTTTACCGAGCCAGACCGGTCACCCGGCCTGCTGGTGAGCTCTTACCTCACCGTTTCACCCTTACCTGCGGGGCGAACCCCGCAGGCGGTCTGTTTTCTGTGGCACTTTCCCTGGCCTCGCGGCCGGTGGGCGTTACCCACCATCGCACCCTACGGAGCCCGGACTTTCCTCCCGCCAGCATTCGCCGCAGGTGCCAAACGACACCCTGAAAAACGCCGGCCGGCGATCATCCGGTCCGCTCCAGTCCAAGACTTATTCTACGTCGCAGATGCCGCGGTCGACCGGCCCCCGACGAAATTCCCGGGCGGAGCGATTTTCTTGACGCCCGAACGACACGTGCCCTAATTTCGTACTAGGTTCATACTGGACAGGCTTCGCACCTGCCCGCATCGATTCCCGCACCTTGATTCCCCGCACCTTGATTCACAGCTTGACCCTCCGACCCCTATGACGCACGACCACCCGCGCCCCATGCAGCCGCTTTCCGCTTCCGCACATCCCGGCACCTCGAGGGCTGTTGCCATCAAACAGCCGTCGGCATCCTACGGCGAGCTGCATCCGGTGGGCGGCGGCGACCCGATTCCTCTGCTGAAGGAGACGCTCGTCATCGGCCGGCGGGAGAGTTCCGACATC
>JBBAVQ010000065.1:0-11935 GCA_040397625.1 Pirellulales bacterium
GTGTGATCGTAAACAGTTGCGGCTATTCGACTTCTAACCGGACAGTACTGGTTGACAACCTGTGCTACGGGGGAGAACTGCGAGGGGCTGCCCGTGCCCGGGAGCCGGGCTCGGCGGCAAGCGAAGCCACGATGGCGAAGCGTAGCCGGCGTGCAGCGAGCGAAGGGCCGGAGCCCGCAGCGAGCGTCCGGCGACGGGCGCGGGCAGCCCCGAGCCTCGTGAACGCCTGAAGATCACGTGTGCCCCGTAGAAGGCGTGGGGCCACCGGCGGACCCCAGCCTGAACCCGCTACAGACTCATTTGCTTCGAATGGGCTGCGGCCCGTAGTCTGATGCCTTCGGAACCGCCCGTATCACCACTGGAGAGCGTGTCATGAAGAGTCGTCTGGTTCTTGGCCTCGCGATCGTCGCCCTCGCCACCTCGGCCGCCGTTGTGACGGCCGCCATCAAGGAGGCAAAGGATGCCACCTGCCCCGTTTCAGGCCATGGCTGCGATCCAGCGGCCTCCGCCGACTTCGACGGCGGCACTGTCTACTTCTGCTGTGAGAAGTGCGTCGGCGCCTTCAACGGCGATTCGGCAAAGTTCGCCGCCAAGGCCCACCAGCAGATGGTGAGCACCGGCCAGCTCGTGCAGAAGGGCTGCCCGTTCAGCGGCGGGCCCGTGAAGCCCGGCACGCAGATCTCGATCGGCGATGCGGAGGTCGGTTTCTGCTGCCCCAACTGCAAGGGCAAGGTCGAGAAGGCCTCTCCCGAGGATCAGGTGACGATGGTCTTCGGCAAGATCGACAAGGGCTTCAAGCCCGCGGCGAAGTAACGAGCATTCATGGGGGCCGCGCCGCCGCCTCCGGCGGCGCGGCCTGCCCGGGGCTGGGCCAGCTTGAACCGGCGGCCACAAGCCCGAATTCACCCCCCCGAGCCGTCGTTGCGGCGGCGAAATGCTCTAGGGCCGCCGGCACCAGCGCGGGATACTCCGCCCCCCGGCGACCGCCGGGTGGAGCATCCCATGCGCGTCTTCGTTTCGGCCGGCGAGCCTTCAGGCGACCATCACGCTGCGCTCCTCGTCCGCGCGATCCGGGAACGTCGGCCCGACGTCGAGTTCGCCGGCCTCGGCGGCCCCCACATGGCGGCCGAGGGCGTCGATCTCGTCGCCGACCTGACGCAGCTCGCCGTGATGTGGATCCTGCGGGTGATCCTCAACATCCACCGGTTCATCGACTTGGCCCGCCGCGCCGAGCGAAACTTCCTCGACTCGAAACCCGACGTCTGCGTGCTCGTCGACTTTCCCGGCTTCCACTGGTGGCTGGCGTGGCGGGCGAAGCGGCACGGCGTGCCGGTCGTGTTCTACTGCCCGCCGCAGATCTGGGCCTGGGCGAGTTGGCGGGTGGGAAAGATGCGTCGCCTCGTCGACCACGTCCTCTCGGCGCTGCCCTTCGAGCACGATTGGTTCAGGGCCCACGGAATCCGCAGCACGCTGGTGGGCCATCCCTTCTTTGACGAACTCGACACAGCCCTCTCGGCACGGGCGGCGAACCCAGCCGCCGCGAAGCCGCTCGTGCTGCTCCTGCCGGGCTCCCGTGGCCAGGAAATCGAGGGCGTGCTCGGCTCGCTCCTTCAGGCGGCCGCCATCATCCGACGAAGCGTGCCTGAGGCCCGCTTCGCGATCGGGGCCCTGCACGACCGGCACGCCCGTCGGATCGACGAGGTGCTCCGCTCGACCACCGGAGCGAGCGGGCTCGGCATCGAGCTTCACGCGGGCCGCACGCGGAGCCTGATCAGTGAGGCGACCGCCGCGATCGCCTGCTCCGGCTCGGTGTCGCTCGAGCTGCTCGCTGCCCGAGTGCCGACCGTGATCGTGTATCGCGTCAGCGGCTTCGCCTACGTCGTGCAGAGCTGGTTCCGCCGCGCCCGGTTCATCACGCTGGTCAACCTGCTCGCCTGCCGGGAGCCGATCGGGCCGGTGCAGCCCGTGCTCGTCCCGCCACTCGCCGTGCCGCCGGCCGACCCGGAGGCGGTCTACCCCGAATACCTCGCCGTCGGCGACCCTGCCGAGCGGTCCGCCGCGCACGTGGTCGCATGGCTCACCGATCCCGCATCGCGGCGGCAGGCCGTGACGAGGATCGAGGCCGTCGCCATCGACATCGCCCGGCCGGGCTCCGCTGCCCGGGCCGCCGACGCGGTGCTCGCGATCGCCGGTGGCGGCGGCGTGGCCGTCGCCGCAGACCGCCGGGCGGCGTGATTTCCTGGCCGGACGTGTACCATAGGTCGCACGATGCTCTCCGAACCCCAGGCCACCTCAGCCGACCTGCTCTTCGACCTCGCCGGCATCCGCGTTCGCGTGTCGGCCTGGTTCTGGCTGGCCGCAGGCCTGCTCGGCTGGAACGTCTGTCAGTCGTTCTCGCTCGGCGACCAGCGACTGCTCCTCCAGATGCTGGTGATGTGGGTCGGCGTCGTGTTCGCATCGATCCTCGTCCACGAGATGGGGCATGCCCTGGCCTACCGCAACTTCGGGCAGGCGGCGCACATCGTGCTCTACCACTTCGGCGGCCTGGCGATTCCTGAAATCTGGGGCCGCCGCCACCTTCGACCCGTCCAACGGCTGCTCGTGTCGGCGGCCGGTCCGCTCGCGCAGCTCTTCCTCGCCGCGGTGATCATCGGATTGTTGAAGGTGAGCGGCTACCAGGTGCCGTTCCCGATCCCGGCGGTCGGCTCCCTGCTCGGCTTCAACGAGGGCCGCGGCTACACCTCGCCGCTGGCCTATGCGTTCTTCGACTTCATGCTCTACGTCAACATCTTCTGGCCGCTGCTCAACCTGATCCCGGTGCCCCCGCTTGATGGTGGACAGATCGTCCGCGAAGGCCTGCTCGCCGCCGGCGTGGCGGACGGCGCCCGGATCGCCGCCATCCTGGGCGTCGTGGCCGGAGGGCTCGTGGCCTGGTGGGGCTATGCGCGGGGCGACCACTTCCTGGGGATCATGTTCGCGATGCTCGCCGCGTCGTGCTTCCAGAGCATCTCCGCCGGTAATGCCCCGTGGCGACGGTGGAACTGACGCCGGGGGAGACCGCCCGCGTCGTCGTCCTCGGCGCGAGCAACGTCTCCCGCGGCCTCGCGCGGCTGGCCGCGATCGCCCGCCGCCGATCGGCGGGTCCGCTCGACTTGTTCATCACCGCCGGCCACGGCCGATCGTACGGCGTCAACAGCCGCGTGGCAGCACGTCGGCTCCCCTCGATTCTCGGCAGCGGATTGTGGCGGGCGCTCGAGCGGCAGCCGCCGCCGGGAGATGATTCGTGCCGGCCGCTCGCCCTCGTCACCGACATCGGCAACGACCTGCTCTACGGCTTCTCCGCGGGACAGGTGGCGGGGTGGGTGCGAGAGGCGGTCCGAAGGCTTACCGAGCAGGGCGGGCGAGTCGCGATCACGCGTCTGCCGCTCGCCAGTCTCGAGACCGTGGGCCCGGCCCGCTACCGCATGCTGCGAACCTGCTACGTGCCAGGCTGCCGGCTCCCGCTGGCAGCGGTCAAGGAGGCCGCCGCCGACCTCGACGCGCAGATCGCCGCCGTGGCGGCTGACCACGCCGCCATCCTGATCGAGCAACCGGGCGACTGGTATGGCCTCGATGCGATCCACCTCCGCCGACGGCATCTCGACTCGCTCTGGCACACGGCCTGCGACGCCTGGCAGCTGCCTGCCGCTCCGGCTCGCACCGCCTGGCGCGACTGGGCGCTGCTCGGCTCGCGCGCCGCCGAGGTCCGTTCGCTCGCCCGCAGGATCCGCTACACGCCCCAGCCGGTCGTCAGCCGCAGCGACCTGCGGCTGTGGTTGTATTGATCGCGGTTCAACGAGTCTGATGCCTTGGCTCCGGCAGGCCGGCGGCGATCACGGCGCCGGCGAGGATGGCCGCCGCACCGGTCACGAAGACGTGTCGGAATCCGAAGCGGTCCACCGCGAGCCCCACCAGCGGCGAGAGCACGAACGGGGCCGCCAGCGCCGCCCCCACGATGCTCACATACCGCGGGTGCTCGGCGACCGACGGAGCCAGTTCGAGGGCGTAGTTGGTGAACAGCTTCAGCGAGATGGGGTTGAGGCCCAGCGGCACATACACGATCCAAAACCAGTTCACCGCGGTCGACTGCGGCAGCAGCGAGAGCGCCGTCACCACCAGCGGCGTGAGGGCGGAGAGGGCGATCAGCCAGACGAGCACGATCCGCGTACCGCGGCGGTCCGACACGGGGCCCGCCACCAGGCTCGCGAGGCCCGTGGCCGCGTTCTGCGTGCAGACCCAGGCGAGCAGGCTGCCCGCACCGCTCCCCAGGCGATCGCGAGCAAAGGCCTGATAGTGCGGGAACATCATCAACACGGCGGAGAAACAGGCGGCCACGAGCGAGAGCCGGACCAGCGCGCGGTCGGCCGCGATCGTCGCCCGCCAGACGGCGAGGCCCGCAGAGACCACCGCCCATGCCGACCGCCCGCCCGCCGGCGCTGGAGCATGAGCCGCATCGGCCGGCTCGTCGAGGAAGATCGGCGCGATGGCGGCAATCGCGAAAAACGCGGCCGTGGCGGCGAAGATCTTCGGAAACCCACCGGCCTCCTTGAGCCACGGGCCCAGGAACACGACCGCTGCGGCGATCGCCAGCACGCTGCCCACCGTCACGCTCACCACCATCGCCCGGCCACGATGCCCCGGGGAGATCAGCTTTCCCTGGAGAGCCGCGAAGACGAGCTGATTGACGCCGACGACCGATGAGAACGTGGCATAGACCACCAGGAACAGGATCGCGAGCAGATCCGGACGGGAGGCCTGGAGCGGCCCCCAGGCGGCGGCGAGCACCGCGAAGCAACCGGCCATCGCCAGGCTCGTGGCCACGAGCGACCACTTCTTGAACGGCCGGCGGGCGAGGCTGCCGGCGACGACAAGTGGCGGCACGCTCTGCCCGCCGCGATTGAGCACCGGCAGGAGGCCGCGGAGAAAGCCCGAGTCGACGCAGGCGTCGAGCACCGCCGGCATGATGATCGTCTCGGTCTTGAAGATCCACCCGACGCGGACCGCGATCTGATAGCACTCGATCCAGAAGGTGTTTTTCGCCTCGCGTCCCGCGTCGTCGTGGGCCGGAATGGAAGGGTCGCCCGGCGGCGGGATAGGCTGAATGTCGGTCGTGTCGTCGCCCATCGTCACCGCAGCATGAGGGTTTTTCGCGATGCCGTCCATCCGCACCGCCTGTGTCGCCGCCGCGCTCGTTCCCGCCGCCGCCCTGGCCGGTGAGGTGCCCGTCTGGTTCGGCACCTACACCAATGCAAAGACCGGTTCGGAGGGCATCTACGTGGCGCGGTTCAACACCGACACCGGCGCGCTCGCGCCGCCGGTGCTCGCCGGGGCGGCGACGAATCCATCGTTCCTCGCCTTCCACCCCCGGCTTCCGATGCTCTACGCGGTCTCGGAGATCGCTGGAGCCGACGGCAAGCAGGGCGGCGCCGTGGAGGCCTTCGCGATCGACGACACAACGGGAGCGATCGAGTCACGGGGCGCCCAATCGACCGGTGGTGCCGGGCCCTGTGCCGTGACGGTCGACCCCCGGGGCAAGGTCGTGTTCGCCGCCAGTTACGGCGGCGGCAGCGTGGCCTGCCTGGGGCTCACCAACGATGGCCGGCTCGAGTCTCTGGTCTCGGGAACTGCCGGGAGCGGCTTCCTGCAGCATGAGTGGAACCGCAGCGGCGAGACGGGCATCGATCCCAAGCGTCAGGACAAGCCCCACGCCCACTCCGTCGATGTCGTCGGTGACAGTCACCGGGTGGTCGTGTGTGATCTCGGCCTCGACACCGTTTTCGTGCATGGATTCGATCCCGAGCGGGCCGTGCTCATCCCTTCTCAGTCTGCGAAACTCGCCCCCGGTGCCGGACCCAGGCACTTTGCCTTGCATCCAGACCGCAGCCGATGCTGGTGTGTCAACGAACTCGATCTGACCGTGACCCGCCTGCGTCTCGACGGTCAGCATGGAGTCGCCGTCGAGGGCACGTGCTCGACGCTGCCGCCCGACGTGACCGACCGCAGCGGATGTTCCGGCGCCGAGATCGCGGTCCATCCGAACGGGAGGTTCGTCTACGCATCAAACCGGGGCCACGACTCGATCGCCATGTTTCGGGTCGTGGACGACACCACCGCCCTCGAGTTCCTCGGCGCCGAGCCGACCCGGGCGAAGACGCCGCGGCACTTCGCGATCGCCCCCGGCGGAAGGTTCCTGCTGGTGGGAGGCCAGGCCTCGAACACCGTCACCGTGTTCGCGATCGACGGGAAGACGGGCCGGCTCACGTTCACCGGCACGTCGGTCGATGTGCCGAGCCCGGTGTGCATCGCCTTCCGGCCGTGACCTGCCGATGGTGCGACGCGCGGGCCTGCCCATGCGCTCTCACTGAACGTTCGCGGCGTCTGATGGTGATTCGCCCCACGTTTCACGGCAATGGGCTTGCACAAACGAACGCGCGAGGCTCACATGGGGAACGGAACGCGTGTTGGCGGGCTAAACCCTCAGGCGAGGTGTGCGATGTGTGATGAACTTGGCCGAACAGTCCCGTCCGTGCCATGGTGGGGCATCGTCAGGATGGTCGCCCTCGCGACGATTCTCGCTCCTCTGCCCTGGCCTGCAACGGCTCGCGGCCAGGAAGGTGCCACCGCCGCGGCCAATGCCGCTCCGCCTGCCGTTGTCGAGGCCATCCGGTCTGCCGCGAAGGCCTATCGAGACGCGGTGTCGAAGGGAGACGCCGACGCGATCCGCGCCGCCTGGACCTCCGATGGCGACATCGTTGATGGCTGGGGAAACCGCTTCGAGGCTCAAGCGGCCGGTGTCCTCACCGGTGGACCTGCGACCGGTCCGCGGCCCGAGTATCACGTGGGCGAAACGCGGCTGCGGCTGATCTCGGCCGACGTGGCCTTGGAGGACGGTTCGGTCGACGTAACCCTGCCGGGCATGACGACCCCAATCGAGGGCTGGTTTTCGGCGATCTGGGTTCGACGTGGCGACGCCTGGAAACTCGCCGGCCTGCGAGAGTCAGAGCGTCCTGTCTCCACCGACGGCACGATGATGAACGATCTCGAATGGATGGTCGGCGACTGGACGCTCGTCGCCGAGGCCGAAGGCCAGAAGGTTCCCGAGGCCGCCGCTGAAATGACGGTCCGCTGGGACGCAGGCCGCACCTTCCTGATCCGCGAAGCTCGGATTCCAAACCTGTCCGGAGGTGAGGACTCGCCTGAGATGATCGACGTGCACCAGCGGATCGGCTGGGATCCCACCGTCAGGCGGATCCGTTCCTGGAGCTTCGCCAGTGACGGCAGCCGCGGAGAAGCGACGTGGTTTCGCGACGGCGACTCGTGGGTCGCGCTGCTCGCCACGATCCAGGCCGATGGCCGGCAGCGAACCTCGGTCAACATCTACTCATACGACGGAAAAGAGCGGTGCGTCTGGCGAACCCTGCCCGAGGGACTGGACTCGGATCCAGGCCTGCCGCCGCGCGTGACGTGGATCCGCAAGCCCAGGAGCACCGCCCCATGAACCGTGCATCTTCAATCTCCTTGCGGACGGGATCGCGACGGTCTCTTGCGCGAATGGCATGGGTCGCTCTGGCCCTGTGCGGCTTCATGGGCGGCGTGTTCCTGCCGACGCATGACGCTACCACCCGCGCTGCGGAATCGACTGTCGTCGACGACGACGGCGACATGGCTCGCAAGGCCGACATCATGCACGGCGCCCAGTGGCAGCGGGCGGTCGCCGAATTGGGTGCCTGGCTTTCCACGCAAAACCTCTATTCGCCGAGCGAAGTCCGGCAGATCAAGATGCAGTTCAATGATCGCGTGGACAGCATGACCTCGTACGAACTGGAGTATCTGCTTGAATCGATGACGGCGAAGTTGAAACTGCTCGACACCCCGGAAGCCCGGGATGCCAAGGCGTGGCTCGGCGAATACCTGTCGGCGATGTCCGACGGACGACGAGCCCAGGCGCTGCGCGATGTGCCCAACCTGCTCGAGATGAACGCGGCCCAACTCTGGCAGGAGATCCAGCGAATCGATGCCAAGCGATCGGCATTGCGGCAGCGGCAGCAGGGCGTCGAGGCCCGTCAGGGTGCGATGGTGGAACGTGCCGCGGCCGCCCGAAGGGCAACGTCGTCGGCCTCCCGTGAGGCGGCCGCCCGAGCCCGCGCAGCGCCGTCGCATTCACCCTACCGCTCCGGGGGCGGCTCGCCTCCCTTCTCCGACATTGCGCCGCGGAGGGCAACGATCAACGTCGGGCCTTTCGGGGCATGCGTCTCGTTCTGACTTCGGATGACGCAGCCGGCCGCGGAATCGCCCGGTGGGAATCCGGGCCACGCGTGATTCTCGCGCGTCCATTTGGAAAAGCCCAACGCCGTGAGGCGTGGGGCGAACCACCACCAGATGCCGTGTCCAGCCTGGTTCGCCCGCGGCCTTCCGTCCGGTCGGGTGTGAACCGCACTCCCTGCGGTGCGAAAAAATCCAACGTGATTCGTGTGCCGGTTGATAACCCGCACCTCCTCGCACCTACCTGACCCTAGGTGGCGGCGAGCAGCATCTCGAGATAACTCCTGCGCTCGGGATTCGTGCAGCCCAGTTCCCGTGCGAGAGACTCGACGCCGGCTCCTGCGGCGGCGATTCCCGAGGCGTCGGCCTGCAGTTCGAGTTCCATGAAGTCGCCGAGGCCCACGACGTGGTCGATCGCGATCTCGATGGCCGCACCCTGCCAGACAACCGTCGCCAACCGTCGCCGCTTCGCCACCTCGCGAACCTGCCGAAAACCAAGCGCCTCGAGAAGTTCCGTCCACCGGTCGAGCGCGGCTGGGACCGCTGGCTTCACTCCCGCAGCGGCTGGGACCGCCGCCTGAGCCAGCATCAGTTCGATCTCGCGGCGGGTCTTGGCCGTCGCGTCGAGCCGCGGCCCCTTCCATGTGATCGCCAGGGTGTCATCCGTCCGCCGGAGTCGCAGCGCCTCGTCGGTGACCGCGAAGTCGCGGCTCGGGTGGTTGAAGTAGCGATCCACCTGCCCTGCGGTGCCGTGCCACGTCGCACCGAGCCGGGCGAGGGCCGCCTCGGCCGCCGCCACGTCGGCCAGCGGATACTTCTGCTCGACTTCGTACACTGGACGGCTCCTGAAGGGCTCGGCCCCCACGGCTTGCGCCGTGGGGCTTCCTGACGCGGATGCGTGTGAACGGTTTCCCGATGATATCCCGCGTGCCGATCATCGCCGCCGTGTTCGCGATCGCGCTGGTCGCCTGTGGCTGCCAGAGGCCGCGTCCCACGCATCCCGCGGAGGGCCGCGCGATGGGGGCCCTGCCAATCGAGTCGCTCAGCGACGCCACGACTCCGGTGCCGTCGCTTGCGGGCAAGGTGACGCTCCTCAACTTCTGGGGCACGTGGTGCCCGCCGTGCCGCAAGGAACTGCCCGGTCTCGTGCGGATCGCCCAGCGACTCTCCGGCGAGCCCCGCTTCCAGTTCATCGCCGTCTCCTGCGGCTCGGGGGGCGACGACACCGACCTCGCCCGCGAGACAGCCTCATTCCTCACGGCACGACAGCTACCACTCGCGGCGTGGGGTTTTTCCGAAGCCGTCGCCGCCTTGCACTTCTCCATGGCCTACGGGCTCGAGGCGTTTCCGACCACCTATCTCATCGGACCCGACGCCCGCGTTCGCCGCGTCTGGACCGGCTACCGGTCGAGCGACGAAGCCGACATCGCGGGGGCGATCATCGCCCTGCTCAAGGAGCAGCCCGCGGCGCCGCGATGAGCCTCGCCAACGCGTCGATCAGCTCGCGGGCAGCCCGCGGCGGATCGGCGGCGCGGGTCACCGCCGAAGCGACGGCCACCCGCCTCACCCCGAGCGTCACGAGCGGCTCGAGCCGCTCGGCCGTGATCCCGCCGATCGCAAACGTCGGCAGCGAGACTTCGCCACAGACCGTTCGCAAAAACGCCGGTGGGGCATGCTCGGCGAACGATTTCGTGGGGGATGGAAAGCAGGGGCCGATGCCGAGGTAATCGGCGCCGTCAACGACGGCCGCGCGGGCCTCCGCCACGTCGTGCGCCGTGCGGCCCACGAGCCGATCCGGCCCGACCACGCGGCGGGTGAGCGGCACCGGCAGATCGTCGGCCCCCACGTGGGCCCCATCGGCCGACACCGCCGCGGCCACGTCCACCCGGTCGTTGACCACCACGATCGGCCGGTCGCCGTCGCCGCCGCGGCGGACGATCGCCAGCGCCGTCCTCACTCGCTCGGCGAGCACCGCCAGGGCAAGCGACTTGTCGCGAATCTGGAACATCCGCACACCCGCCTCGACGAGCGACTCCACGAGCCGCACGAACGCGGCGGGGTCGTGGCCGCCATCGACGAGCACGCAGAGCGACACGCCGGCGAGCCGGTCACGTGCCCGCACCGCGCTGACCGCCGCCCGTTCGAGCGTGTAGACGCGATAGCGGATCGACTCAAAGCCACCTGCCGCCTCCGGGGCCACGACGGCCGCGCATTCCTGCAGACTTCGCAGCGCCTGGGCCGCGCGGGCCGCGTTGGCGGCGACGAGGTCAGCAAGCCCGCCGCGGGAAAGACCTGCCTCCGCCTCGATCCCCGCGCCCACGTCACCGATCACGTCGCGGGCCGCCGTCCGCCGCCAGAGACCGTGGCGGGCCAGTGCCGCGGCGAGGTCGTGTCGCAGATCCTTCGCCAGCCGGGTGAGGTGCCCGTCGTCGAGACCGAAGCGGACCGCGTCTTCCAGCACCCGCAGGGCCTCCGCGGCCCGGTTGGCGGAGGCGTCGACCGCCCGCCAGATGCCGGAGGTGCCTCCCTGTCCGCCCAGTCCGCCAGATTCGCCCGCTGCCATGATTTTGCCCGTTGTACCGCGCCGGCGCCCGCCATGGGCCGGGCGGCTAGGAGCTGGAGCTTGGAGTTGGAGAAAGTCGGCCGGATTCCTACACTCCCGCCCCCTCGAAACCGTCCTGAGCGGCCCGATGCATGCCCTTCGCTACCTGACGCTCGTCTGGCCCGGCCTGCCCTGGCTCTGGCTGCGGGGCAGTCTCTCCGGACTGGTTTTGGCGCTCGCATTCGCCGTGTCGCTCGACGTGGCGATCCTCGCGTCGTTCATCTGGCCGGGGCTGGTCGAGTTTCAGTTCACGCTCGGGCTCTGGACGGCGGTGGCGGCGATCTGGCTGGTCTCGACGGTGTCGGCGGCGGCGGCATTCCCGCCAGCGATCGCCGTTCCCCGCCGCGACGAGGCCGACGCCCTCTTCGCGACAGCCCGCGACGCCTACCTCGCCCGCGACTGGGTCCAGGCCGAGACCCGTCTGCGGGACCTGCTCGACATCGCCCCCACCGACGGCGAGGCTCAGCTTCTTCACGCCTCGCTCCTGCGGCGAACCGGCCGGACCGTCGAGGCCAGGAAGGCCCTCGAAAAACTGGCCCGCAGCGACAGCGGGTCGCCATGGCGGCACGAAATCGCCGGCGAACTGGAGCGACTCGCCGCCCCCCCCGACGGCCGCGCTGGTGACGAGCCGGCCGTCCTGCCACTCCGCGACGAGTCCGGTCGGCGGGGTTCGCAATCCGCCGCCGCATGACCTGAAAAAATCACGGTTTTCCCGGGCGTGGCGCCCCCCGCCAGACTTTCCGTCCCGTCAGTCCTAGAATCCTCCGACGGGTTTGGCGTAAGGTTTGCTCCTTCCATGAGTTCGGGGTGGCGGCTGCCGAAATGGCACGCCATCCCGCCCGCCCCCTGCCGGGGCCGAAAGGACACAGGATCTGCCCATGTACGAGCGTTTCACGGACCGTGCCCGAAAGGTGATGCAGCTGGCCAACCAGGAGGCCCAGCGGTTCAACCACGAATACATCGGCACGGAGCACGTCCTCCTCGGCCTGATCAAGGAGGGCAGCGGCGTCGCCGCCAACGTCCTCAAGAACC
>JBBAVQ010000066.1:0-11899 GCA_040397625.1 Pirellulales bacterium
AGCCCGACATGTCGGGCAGCTCCGACGCCACCAGCCAGGCGTCGGCACGGAACCGACGGGAGAGCCGGACCGCCGAGCGGCCATCCACGCAGAAGTGGACGCCGACCTCACCGGACTGGGCCGCCTGGACGAAGTCGCCATAGCGTTCGCAGGTGGCGTCGACAATCACGATTTCGTTGATGCCGACAGAACGCAGCGATCCGAGGCAGTTGTGAAGTTCCATGATCGAGAGCCCTTGGTTTCTGTGGTGTGCGGAACGATGACCGGAAGTGAATGCGACTCAGGATGAACGGGAGTGGCTACTTGGAGGTCCGCTGCGAACGCAGGACCTGGGTGAGCGGGACACGGTTGAGCGGGAGCGACGGGCGGGCACCGACGAGCCGGCCCGACATCGGACGGGACACCGTGCCCACCACCGGCCCCATGTCGCCGACGAGGAGCGGAAGCACGGCGGCGGAGTTGGCGAACACCTCTCCGTTGGCGACCAGCGAACGCGAGCGATTGGACGCCGGCACCGAGGCACGCAGCTGCGTGTCAGCCGGAGCAGCAGCGGCGGAGACAAACGTCGGGGCGGCGGAGAGTTCATTGCGGGTCAAGGCGGCGATCGCGGCCAGCGGCTCGAGGTCGTTCATGACTGCCAAGTCGCCGATGACACTGCTGCCAACGACGGCTGGAGCGAGATCGGCTGCACCGGCACTGCCCGCGGCGATGCCGACAGCGGCGACGACTGAACACGAGCCCTGAAAGATGAACGACGTGAAGGACGACCGCATGGCATCACCTGATGATTGAGGAATGGACCTGAGAAAAGTTTGTGTTTGCTCGAGAGGACAGGCCGTCAGCCAGCCACCACCACGATCACCGCCATCACCGCCATGACGCAGCTCACGAGCAGCGACGACATGACGCGAACCGAACGGGAGTTGGAAGACGAAAGCGGAGAGATCATTGGTGGCTCTTTCTGATCAAAACGGACGGATCGAAAAGGGTTTGGGTTTGAGCTATCTGGTGTGATGACTCACACCAACGACACGATGGACAAGAACAGGGCGATCGGCAGGGCACACAGCAGGACGTCTGCCTGCGTGAGGGCCCAGCACGCACCACCAGGCCGGTTTGACCCGACCACATGGATGTGGTTCACGAGCGGTCTCCTTCGCACGGGATGACACGGACTTCAAAACTCGGCAGGAACCTCCTCGCGACGCCGTTCGTTGCCGGTTGGCATCGTTGGTCGTCGTGGAGCGATTCACGCCACTGAAAGAAATGACATGCACGTGCCGTGCCATTCGCGTCGCTCCTTTGCAAAAAAAGTGAAAAAACGTGTTTCGCAGCCAAAAGACGCGATTTGTTCCTCCACGGCCTGGCTCGTCGCAGCCCTCGGGCCGGGGTGGGGTGGAGCGATTCGCTCCAGGCGCTGGGGCGATTTGCCCCAGGGGGGTGGGGCAAATCGCTCCACCCCCCTCCGGGAGTATTTTTGGGCTATGGGGCCAGGCGGGAGGGTGGCCCGGCGGCGTAAAAGCCGCGTCCGAGAGGGTTTGCGGAGCCTGGGAGGTCCGCTTCCAGCGTCGCCGAGCCTGGGGCTACGCTTCCAGCACTGAGCGGACGTCGATCTCGTCGATGCCATCGACGAGATCGACGTGGCCGATCTCCGACGGCAGCACGAATCGCAGCTGGCCGTTGACCGTCTTTTTGTCGCGGGCCATGACCGCGATCAACGGCTGGGCATCCCGAAGCGATGCAGCGGGATCGACCGGGAGCAGCATGGCCCTCAGGAGCTGGTCCTGGCGGGCGACGAGTTCGCCGGAAATCCGACCGAGCCGGGCTGCAAGCCGGGCGGCCCGGGCCATTCCGATCGCCACCGCCTCGCCGTGCAGCAAGGTCCCGTATCCGGAGACGGTTTCATAGGCGTGGGCGAACGTGTGGCCGTAGTTGAGGGCGGCTCGAAGGCCCGTCGTTTCCCGCTCGTCCCGCTCGACCACCATGGCCTTGATCGCGGCCGATCGAGATACCGCGTGAGCCACCGCCGCCGGGTCGCGGTGGACGAGGGAATCGGCGTTTTTTTCGAGCCAGACGAAGAAATCGGCGTCGAGGATCATGCCGTATTTCACCACCTCGGCGAGGCCGCTGAGATACTCCCTGTCGGGCAGGGTGGCGAGGGTGTCGATGTCGGACACCACGCCAACGGGCTGCCAGAACACCCCGACGAGGTTCTTGCCGGCGTCGAGATTGATCCCTGTTTTGCCGCCAATGGCGCTATCGACCTGGGCTACGAGGGTGGTCGGGACGTGCCAGACCGGGAGGCCACGGCCAAACGTCGCTGCCACGAATCCGGCGAGATCGCCCGTTACCCCACCGCCAACGGCGACCACCTGGGTGCGGCGATCGACCGCCAAGCCGGCGCATGCATCCCAGAGGCGGCCTGCTTCGGCGAGGCATTTCGAGGCCTCACCCGACGGTACCTCCAGCACCGGGGCCTCGATTCCCGCGGTCCGCAGTCCTTGCACCACGCGGGCGGCATGCGTGTGGACGACCGCCGCGTCGGCGATCACGACCGCCCGGACACCGCCGGAGGCCCGGAGCCTTTCGCCCATGGAATCGAGGAGGTTCCGGCCGCAGATGATGTCGTAGGAGCGGTCTGCGGCCGGCCCCGAAGCTCCCGCCGGGAGGTGCAGGCGAATGGCGTTCACGGTCAGGCGACGCTCACGCGGTCGAGGTCGGCCGGGGTGACGGTGATCACCCGGGCGAAACCCGTGTGCTGTCGGACATAGTCGATTTCGGCCGCTTCCTGCGGACTCGCGTGGAGCAGACGCTCGACTCGGGCCTTGTCAGCGTCCGACCAATCTTCGCAGTCGGCCGGCCAGATCGTGTGGTTTTCGACCACCAGGGCTTCACGATATGGATCGAATGAGTTTGCCATGCCAGGAGCTCCGATGCGGGCAGAGGCCGCTGCCGCAGCGGCCGGAGGAGACGGCGAGTATACAGTGGCCGACGAGGGCGTTCGGATGCCACTGGCTGCCGCCGACCAGAACGACAGGACGAGATCCATGGAACATCAGAGGAACAACGCCGATCGCGGCCAGCCAGGCTCGCTGATCGTGCTTGGGATTCTCGCCATGGCCGCAGGCCTCGCGGCGTTCGCCGTCTGGTTTCAGTGGACGCAGACCAGACGGTGCCTGGAGTTCTTCGGGCCCGAGATCGCGACCGCGATTCAAACGGCGCCACGGGTCGAGGCGTGGCGATTGAGCCCGAATGGCACCCCAGATGGAAGCCGAGGACGTGCGTGTGCCACATCCCGTGAGGACGTGTCGCAGGCACGCGGCCTGGTGCACCTCCGGCACGGTCTGGTTGAAGACTCGAACTACGCCTGGTCGTCACGGCCGGTAGGGCCACGGCCGACCGGTGATTGGGACGTGGCCCTGGCCTTCTATGCCGTCACGCCATCGCCGAGCGGCCCGGCATCGCAGCCGGCTGCCGTGCTCGCCTTTGACCTCGAGGGCGACGGTGCCGTCACGGTCGTCGGCCGGCCTGGGAGCGTTGTGCTGGGCCGACTTGGTCCGGGGCTCAGGGACTGGATGGCCGCCACGCTGAAGGCGACTGCATCGGGCCGATGACCCCCGGTGTCCCGATGACCTGCTGAAATCAGCATCCAAATCGGTCTTTCGAGGCTGCCCAGCCGGTTCTATCCTCCCCGGCTGCTCCCCAGGCTTCGAGGACGATTCAGCATGCGCGCTATCGCCGTGGCCAACCAGAAGGGTGGAGTCGGCAAGACCACCACGTCGGTGAACCTCGCCGTGGCCCTGTCGCGGGCGGGGCGGAATGTCTGCCTGATCGACCTCGATCCGCAGGCGCATGCCACGCTGCACGTGGGGGTCGCGCCGGGTGCTGAAGGGCCCACGGCCTTCGATGTGCTCACGGCCGGCCAGCCCCTGGCGGCGGCCTGCGTGCCGGTCACCGAGACGCTCACCGTGGTACCGGCCCACATCGACCTCTCGGCCGTCGAACTTGCGTTGGCGGGCACCCACGGCCGCGAGACGATCCTCCGTCAGCGGCTGGCGTCCGATCCCCGCTGCCGGACAGACGCTGACTCCGCCGGAACGGCGGCAGGTCGTTTCGACTACGTGATCGTGGACTGCCCGCCGTCGCTCGGGCTGCTTTCGCTCAACGCCATGGCCGCCGTGGGGGAAGTGCTGCTGCCACTGCAGCCTCACTTCCTGGCCTTGCACGGCTTCAGCAAACTCCTCGAGACGATCGAACTGGTCGCCGACCATGTAAACCCCGGACTGCGGCTGCTCGGCGTCGTGCTCTGCATGTACGAGGCCTCGACCCGCCTTGCTGGCGAGATCGGCCGGGACGTCGAAGCGTTTCTCGGCGGGACGGGCGGCAGCGGCCATCAGGCCTGGCGGGACGCGCGGCTCTTCGAAACGCGCGTCCGCCGGAACATCCGCCTCGCCGAGGCGCCCAGCTTCGGGCAGTCGATCTTCGACTACGCCCCGGATTCCAACGGCGCCGAAGACTATGCCGCGCTCGCCGGCGAAGTGGACCGGGCCGTGGCCACCGGCCTCATCCGCCGCGTCGCCTGATCGCGTGAGCGATGGCGACACCGCGCGGCCTTCAGGAAGCCCAATCGCGGAAGCGATGGGGGCATGCCGGGCGCGGCCTTCAGGAAGCCCAATCGCGTAAGCGATGGGGGCTCGCCGGTATTGCCGCGCCGCTCGGGGCTGCCCATGCCCGTCGCTTGCCTGGCCTCCTGGCGGCGGCAAACTCTGCGGATCACGGGGGCTTTGCAGGATGCGCCGGCAAGAAACGCCGCAGGCCCCTCGTGGCATGGGCTTTTCGGGCGGGACGTGCCGATGATCACTATGCTTGCGCTGAGGGAACGTCCCGAACGGCTGGCGGGTTTCATGGCGAGGATCGCGGCGTTGTTGTGCAGTGACTCGACGGCCCCGCGCCGCCCCGAGATGGTTCTGCCGCGGGTCGCGGTCCCGCTGCTCATGCTGTGGCTCGCGATCGCGCCGCGGGCCGCCGCCGAGCCGGGTGGGTTTCGCCGCCTCGGGCCCGGTGCGGTCACGGTGATCCCGGCCGACAAGACGACCGACGACGCCCTGCAACGGGCTGACGTCGTCGAGATCACGCAGGGCAAGGCCGACCTGGCGTGGACGCCGAAGATGGCGCCGGCCAACGCGACGTTCGTGGAACGGGGCCGTGGCCGCGAGTATCCGCGGGATATCTGGTGCCTCGAGTTCGCCTTCAAGCCGCCACGGATGCTCGACGTCGACGTGCCCGCCGCCGACTTGAAGATGCAGCGAAAGCAGATCTGGTATCTCGTGTACCGCGTGAAAAACGTCGGGGGCCGCCGGCTGGTGACGCCTCCCGCCGACGGGGTCGCAGAGAAGGTGGTGCGGCAGACGGAAGCGTTCGAGACCCCGATCCGCTTTCTCCCGCACTTCGTGCTCGAGAGCCTCGAGCCCGTCCAGGATGGCGAGGGGCTGTCGTCGTATCGCGGCTACCTCGATCGCCTTGTGCCGTCGGCCATGGATGCGATTCGGAAGCGGGAGGATCCAAACCGTCGGTTCCTCGACAGCGTGGAAATGTCGGCGTCGGACATCCAGCCCGGCGAGGAGCGGTGGGGCGTGGCGATCTGGGAGGACATCGATCCCCGGATCGACTTCTTCTCGATTTACGTGCGCGGGCTGACCAACGCCGTTCGCTGGCGGCAGCGGCCCGGTTCCGTGATCAAGCCCAACGACCCGCCCGGCGCCCACATCGAGGAGACGCTCGAAAGCCTGCGGCTCGACTTCTGGCGCCCTGGAGATGACAGGCCCGAGGGCGACACAGAGATGCGGATCGGGTTTGCCGGCATGTTCGAGCGCATGGCCCTCGGTGGCCGCCTGCTCGCCACCGTCGGCTGGCCACGGTATGCGAAGTCGCAGCCGGTGGCGGGGCTCGACGCTCTTGGGATTTCGTGGACCGACCTGCTCGAGCCCGAGGGGGGCGGGGCGGCCTCGAGCCTCATCCCGCTCGAGGTGCTCCTCAAGAAGGCGGCGGCTGTCGATGCGGCCCGGGATCCGATCGCGATGCTTCGGCTCGTCTTCGGCGACCTTGGCGTGGCGTCGATCGAGGAACTCGTTGCCGCCGCGGCCGGCCCGGTGGATGCCGCCCAGCAGGCTCGCCGGCAGGCGGCGCTCGCCGCGATCGGCTTGACGCCAGAGGGCGTGGCCCGGGAGCCGCTGGCATCGTTGGCCGCGATCGTCCGGGCGCTGGAGTCGAAGCCCAACCTCGCCGCCCAGCGGGCCGCCGCCAACGACATCTTCGGCGCTGCGGGCCGGCGAATCCCCTGGCTGGCCGACGCTGTTGCGAAGGCCCGCGGTCTGGCGACCCTGCGAGCGCTCGACGCCGATCTGACGGCGATCGGGGGCGGCGATGCGCGGGCGGCGTTTGATGTCGTTCGTCCGGCGATCCAGGGCATCGACGAAGAGGAACGCACCAGGATTCGCGAGACCTTCCCAGCGGACGACGCCCGCCGCGCCAGGATCGAGGGGCCCCGGGACATCACCGACCTGGCCCTTCAGGGGCTGTTCGGTCCGCGTGGTCCCGACGTGTTCGCCGCGGCCGTGGCGAAGGAGGAGGGCGTCGATTACGGGTGGGTGTTCCGCTACGAGACCGACGCCGCCGGGCTGTGAACCCGCGACGACCCCGTTTTTCTGCGGAAATCCCGAGAGACCTGCCCCAAGACCGCTTCCGCGTGTAAACTCCGAGGCCCGCCCGCGCGGCCCTCTGCGGCAGGCGGCCCCGCAACCACTCACCGATCGCCCAGCACGAGGATCAACGTCGATGGCACACAAGAAGGGTCAGGGTTCCAGCCGCAACGGTCGCGATTCCAATGCCCAGCGCCGCGGCGTGAAGAAGTTCGGCGGTCAGGCCGTCCGCGCCGGCAACATTCTCGTGCGTCAGGTGGGCACCAAGTTTCAGGCCGGTCGGAACGTGGGCATGGGCAGCGACTACACGCTGTTCGCGCTCTCCGACGGCGTGGTGTCGTTCGACCGGGAAGGTCGCCGCGTGAACGTGGTGGCCGGGGCCTCGGCCTGACCCGCGACCGGGTTGGCGTAGGTCGGATTGGCGTAGGTTCGGTGACGTGCCTCCGGCGTCCAGTGATGTGCTGAAGGTGCCGGTGTGTTCGTCGACCGCGTGCAGATCGAAGTCGCCGCCGGCAACGGCGGCCGTGGCATCTGCAGTTTCCGCCGCGAGAAGTACATCCCCTTGGGCGGCCCCGACGGCGGCGACGGGGGTGACGGCGGCAGCGTGATCATCAAGGCGCAGCCGGGTGTCGATTCGCTCGCCGCGCTCGCCCATCGCAAGCAGTGGCGGGCAGCCCACGGAGAGTCTGGCGGGCCGGCCAACTGCCAGGGCCGCAAGGCGCAGGACCTCGTGCTGCTCGTGCCCCCCGGCACGATCGTGGTGGACGAATCGACGGGGCTCATGCTCAAGGACCTCGCCACGCCCGGCGACTGGATCGTGGCGGCCCAGGGCGGCCCGGGCGGCTGGGGCAACATGCACTTCAAGTCGTCAACCAACCGCGCGCCGCGGCAGACCACGCCGGGCGTGAAGGGGGAAATCCGCCGGCTCCTGCTCGAACTCAAGGTGATCGCCGACGTGGGGCTCGTCGGCAAGCCGAACGCCGGCAAGAGCACGCTGCTCTCTCGGCTTTCGCGGGCCCGGCCGGAGATTGCCGACTACGCCTTCACCACCAAGACGCCCATCCTCGGGCTCGTGGACGTGTCTCGGGACCGGAGTTTCGTGCTTGCCGACCTGCCCGGGCTGATCGAGGGAGCGCATGCGGGCGTGGGCCTCGGCCACGAGTTTCTCCGCCACGTGGAGCGGGCGGGCATCATCGTGCACGTGGTCGAGCCGATGCCGATGGACGGCAGCGACCCGCTCGCCAACTACCGCGCCATCCGGGAGGAACTCTCGCTCTACGACGCGTCGCTCGGCGAGCGGCCGGAGATCGTGGTGATGAGCAAGGGCGAACTGCCGGGAGCCGACGAGATTCGCAGCGACTTCGCCCGCGAGATCGGCCGCGAGGTGATCGGCGTCAGCGCCGTGACCGGGCAGGGGCTCGACGCGCTCCTGCGGGCGGTGGTGGCGGAACTCGACCGGCGGAAGGAACCGGCATGACGACCGCGGGCGAGACGGTCGTCGTGGCCGACGTCGGCAATACGCGGATCAAGCTGGCCGTGGTCGTGGCCGACGTCACGGCCTCCCGGCTGCCCCAGGTAACGCATCGCCAGGATCTGCTGAGCCGAGAGTTTCGTCCTGAGAACCTGCGGGAGTGGCTCGACCGCGTGGCCGCCGGGGCGGCGGTCGTGCTCGTGGCCAGCGTGCATGACCGGGCGGCCGTGGGGCTGGAGGCGGCGATCGCTGAGGTGGCGACGACCGGCCCGCGAACGATCCGCCAGCGGCGCGTGACGCGAGAGCATCTCCCGATAGCGGTGGACGTGGACGAGCCGGGACGCGTGGGCATCGACCGGCTGGCGGCGGCGGCCGCCGTGGCCGTGGCCAAGGCCGCGGGCCGCCCAGCCGTGGTGGTCGACTGCGGAACGGCCACGACCGTGGATCTGGTGTCGGTCGATGGGCGGTTCCTCGGCGGCGCGATCCTGCCGGGGCCAGGACTCCTTGCCCGGGCGCTCGCCGAAGGCACGAGCCGGTTGCCGGCCGTGGCCGATCTCGACAGCGGCGCCCTCCCCGCCATGCCGGGGAGGAACACCCAGCAGGCGATCGCGGCCGGCATCGGCTTCGGGATGCGGGGCGCGGTGGCGAGGCTTGTGGCGGAAGCTGCCGCCGCGGTTGGCGGCGAGCCACACCTGTTTCTCACCGGCGGCTCCCGGGGCATCGTCCGCGACGCCCTGCCGGGCGCCACGGAAATCCCCGACCTCGTGCTGCACGGAATCGCCCTCGCGGCCGGAAGGCTACAATCCCGGTCATGACTTCCCGCAAGGACTCCGCGACCGACCGCGCCCGCATCCTCGCCCTCGCCGCCGCGCGGGTGGCCGAGGAGACTCGTGGCACGGACATCCGCATCCTCGACCTCCGCGAGATCACGCCCGTCTTCGACTACTTCGTGATCGCGACGGGGGCGAGCCGCCGGCAGCTCCATGCGATGGCCGACGAGATCGAGGCGGTGCTCAAGAAGGAGCATCATGATCGGAAGCGCGGGGCCGAGGGCTACGAGGAGGGCCGCTGGATCGTGCTCGACTACGGCGACGTGATGGTCCACCTCTTCGATGCCGAAGCCCGTGATTACTGGGACATCGAGCATCTCTGGAGCGACGCCACGCCGGTGTCCGTGCCGTCGGCCGGGGCCGGCTCCCGATGACTGGCACCGACGGGGCAGCCGGCCGGATCAACCTCCGCTCGGCCCTGCGGCAGGCGTTTCGGGTCGCCCTCGAAGGGTTTTCTCGGGACGGCGTCGCGGCGATTGACGCCGACGAGCTCCCGGGGCTCGTCGAGCAGGTTCGCGAAACAGCCGACGCCAAGTTTGGCGACTACTCCGGCACGATGGCGATGGCGCTGGCGAAGAAGGCCGGCAAGAAGCCCCGCGACGTGGCCGTTGAGATCATCCGCCGGCTGGAGGCCACCCCCGGCTACGCCGACCTCTTCGAGCCCCCCGGCGATCCGGTGGGGCCCGGGTTCATCAACGTCCGCGTCAAGGACGAGGCGCTGGCGGCGGCGGTGGCCCGTGCCGTGGCCGACGACCGGCTCGGCGTGGCGGCGGTCGATCGGCCGCTGACCGTGGTCGTTGACTTCAGCTCGCCGAACGTGGCCAAGCCGATGCACGTGGGGCACATCCGCTCGACGGTGATCGGCGACGCGCTGGCGAGGATCCTGCGGTTTCGCGGCCACCACGTGATCACCGACAACCACCTCGGCGACTGGGGCACGCAGTTTGGCATGATCCTCTGGGGATGGAAGCACTGCCGCGACGACGCGGCCTTCGCGGCCGACCCCACCGCGGAGCTCGGCCGGCTCTATCGGCTCGTGCGAAAGGTGGCCGACGCGAAGCCTGAGGAACTCGCCGCCGATCCCGTCGCCGCAGCCCTCGCCGCGCAGCATCCCGACGCCGCCCGGGAAGTGCTCGCGGAGACGGCGAAGCTCCACGAGGGCGACCCGGAGAATCGCGGGCTCTGGAATCAGTTCATGCCGGTGTGCCGCGGTGAGATCGACCGGCTCTATGCCAGGCTGCACGTCACCTTCGACCACACGCTCGGCGAGAGCTTCTTTCAGCCGATGCTGGCCGCGACGGTGGACGATCTCGTTGCCAAAGGCCTCGCCCGGGAGAGCAGGGGGGCGATCGGCGTGTTTCTGCGGGGCGACGACGCACCGCCGCTGCTGATCCGCAAGGCCGATGGGGCGTTTCTCTACGCGACGACCGACCTGGCCACGATCCGCTGGCGGCTGGAGCACTGGACGCCCGAGCGGATTCTCTACGTGGTCGATCACCGGCAGAGCGAGCACTTCGAACAGGTCTTCGAGGCGGCTCGACGTTGGGGGGTCGACGGGATCGAGGGCGTCGATCTCGTGCATGTCGGCTTCGGCACGGTGCTCGGCGAGGACGGCCGGCCTTTCAAGACGCGGGCGGGTGACACGGTGGGCCTCGAGGCCCTGCTCGATGAGGGCGTGGAGCGGGCCGCGGCGGTGGTGGGCAGCGGCGACGAGGGGCGGGCCGGCATGAACGACGCCGCTCGGCGGCACGTGGCCGAGACGGTCGGCATCGGGGCGATCAAATACGCCGACCTCTCGCAGAACCGCACCACCGACTACGTGTTCAGCTTCGACAAGATGCTGCAGCTCACCGGCAACACGGCCGCCTACATGCAGTATGCCGTGGCCCGTGTGGAGGGCATCTTCACGAAGGGGGAAGTCGATCGGGAGGCGCTGCGGCGCGGCTGCTCGAGCCTCCGGCTGGCCGACCCGAAGGAGCGGGCTCTGGCGTTGGAACTGCTCCGCTTCGGCGAGGCCCTCGAGGACGTCGAGGCCGACTCGCGGCCGAACGTCCTCACCGCCTGGCTCTACGATCTGGCCGGCTGCTACTCGACGTTTTACGATTCGCTTTCCGTCCTCAAGGCCGAGGGAGCGGAGCGGGAGAGCCGCCTGGCGCTCTGCGACCTGACCGGACGCATTCTCCGCCGCGGCCTCGACCTCCTCGGCATCGGCACCGTCGAGAAGATGTGATGGCCCGCACGCTCGAAAACATCCGCAACATCGGCATCGTCGCCCACATCGACGCCGGCAAGACGACGCTCACGGAGCGGATGCTCTTCTTCACGAAGACGAGCCACCGGCTCGGCGAAGTCGATCGCGGCACCACGATCACCGACTTCGACCCCGAGGAGCAGGAGCGGGGGATCACGATCTACTCGGCCGCCGTGTCGTTTCAGTGGCGAAACGTCATGGTCAACCTCATCGACACGCCGGGCCACGTCGACTTCACCGCCGAGGTGGAGCGGAGCCTGCGGGTGCTCGATGGGGCGGTGGTGGTGTTTTCCGCCCGCGAGGGCGTCGAGGCCCAGAGCGAGACGGTCTGGCGGCAGGCCGACAAGTACGGCGTGCCCCGGCTGGCGCTCGTCAACAAGCTCGACCGCGAAGGAGCCGACTTCTTCGCCACGGTGGGCCAGATCGAGAAGCGGCTCGGGGCGAAGCCGCTCATCCTCCACCTCCCGCAGGGCCTCGGTCCGCCGCACGTGAAGGATCCCTTTCGCGGGATCGTGGACCTCGTGGAGATGAAGCTGCTCACGTTCCCGCCCAAGGACGAGGCGCTCGCCGGCGGCGAGGCGCTCACCAGGGTGACGGTGTCGCCGATTCCCGAGGAACTCGTCGACGAGGCGGCTCTCTACCGGGAGCA
>JBBAVQ010000067.1:0-5457 GCA_040397625.1 Pirellulales bacterium
CTCGCCCTCGAGCATCGCGAGCCGCCAGGCGAGGAGCCCACGACGCTCTGGCTGTCGCGGGTGCAGAATGGCCGGCTCGCGATCGCGTTCGGTCATCGCGACTACCCGGCGGTCGTGGCCGAGGCCCTCGATCACCTCCAGGCCGCGGGCTTTCGGACGGCAGCTGCGGCGGCGGCTCTCGGGGTCACGACGTCGCAGCTGATCGGTCTCTTCCGACGGTCGGCGCCGGCCTGGACCGCGCTCAACCACGCCCGAGCGACAGCCGGCCTGCGTCGGCTGGCCTGACCGCGTGGCATCTAGTCGCGCGGAACAAAGGGCCGGAGGACGT
The DNA here is from genome assembly GCA_040397625.1 of Pirellulales bacterium. Lineage (GTDB taxonomy): Bacteria > Planctomycetota > Planctomycetia > Pirellulales > UBA1268 > QWPN01. The sequence goes on from JBBAVQ010000067.1 coordinate 329, forward strand.
CGCGGGCGGCCCGCAGCGCCCGCTTGCGGCCGGTGAGCGACTTGCCGAACGTGTCGTCCTCCACCTCGATGCAGACCGGGCCGTCATAGCCCACCCGCATCACCTCCCCGATGAACTGGCCCCAAGCGATCTCCCCGAAACCCGGTATCCGTGGCTGATGCCAGCGGTTGGGGAAGTCGAACCGCCCCACCTCGGCGATCGCCCGGGCGTCGAGACGGACGTCCTTGGCGTGCAGGTGGAAGAGTTTTGCACGGAACTCATCGAGCGGTGCGAGCGGATCCATGCCCTGAATCACGAAGTGCGACGGATCGTAGTTGAGCCCGAACGAGGGGGAGTCGATGTCGGTGAAGGCCCGCCGCCAGATCGCCGGGGTGGTGAGCAGGTTTTTCCCGCCAGGCCACTCGTCCTTCGTGAAGAGCATCGGGCAGTTTTCGATCCCGATCCGCACCCCCTGATCCTCGGCGAGCTTCACCAGCGGCCGCCAGGTGGCCAGGAATCGAGGCCAGTTGTCATCGACCGTCTTCTGCCAGTCACGGCCCACAAAGGCGTTGACGGTCCGCAGGCCCAGCAGGGGCGCTGCGACGATCAGCCTGCGGAGATGAGCCACCGCGGCGTCGGCGACCGCAGCGTCGGGATCGAGCGGATTCGGGTAGAAGCCCAGGCCGCTGAGGGCCACGCCATGCCGGTCGCAGGCCGCGAGGACGGCATCCGCCTTGGCCTGCGAAAAGTCGGTTACATCCACGTGCGTGACGCCCGCGAACCTCCGCTCCGCGGTCCCCACCGGCCAGCACATCGGCTCCACGCAGGCAAAACCTTCCGCGGCGGCGAACGCGAGCACCTCGTCGAGCGAGAGTTCCGGCAGGATGGCGGTCACGAAACCGAGTTGCATGATCGGCCTCCGAGGCGGCGGGGGAGTATCGGCGGGCGGTTGCTTCGACCAGTGTGAACGGCGGCGACCCGGTTGACCAGAGCCCTTCACCGGCACGATGCACCGCCAGCCCGGCGAGTGGTACAACGAGGCTCTGAGCAGCCAGGAGCCGACATGAAACGGCCGCGATGTGGAACCACGATGGCGGTCATCTTCGCGTGCGTCGTGACGTCCGCCACGCAGGCCGCAGATGCCGCCGAGCCGGCGGTCCGCCCCTCGACTTCAGCGGGCGACGCGATGCGGCGGATGGTCACCGCCTTGGGCTACGAGCCGGATGTCGGCGACCGCTGCGTGGCATTCAGCCGCAGTCTGCCCGTTGACCGCTGGAAGTCTGCGATCGACTCCGCCACGCGGCGTGGGGCGGACGGGATCGCCGAGGCGGAGTCGCGGGTGATCGAGGAGCTTCGCCGTCGGCTCGACGGCATCATCCGGCAGGCCGACGGCGGCTCCGGATACTGGAACCTGCCCGATGTCCTGGCCGACAGGCAGGCACAGTGCCTGGGCAACTGCCAGCTCTGGTACGTGCTCGGCAACGCCGTCGGCGTGCGTGTCGCGGCGATCGAGGTGTCGCGGCCGGCCGACGGCGAACTCGGCGAGCACGAGACCCATGTGGCGACGCTGATCCGGCTCGCGGACGGGCGGGTGAGGATGATCGACACCAGGTACGGCATCGACAGCGGGCCCTTCCGGTTCGGAGAGGTCTATCGTCGCGATGGAGCCTGGTGGAACCGGGCCGAGCTTTCCCCCCACCGCAGCCTTCACCGCCGCGTGCGGCCCCTCGACAGCGGCGGCCTCGAGGCGGCGATTCTCCTCAACATCGGCAACACGTATCGTCGGGCGGGCCGCGACGCCGACGCCGCACCGATCTACGACCGCGGGCTGACCCGTGATCCCGACTCGCCGGCCCTGAACCTCGCCGTCGGGGAGACCTTCTTCCGTGCCGGCACGTGGGACGAGGCGGAGCGGTCGATCCGCGCCGCCGTCGCAATCGACCCGGAGTGCAGCGACGCGCACGCCGCGCTCGGCACGCTCCTGACGCGGCAGAACAAGTGGGGCGAGGCAGTCGCAGCCTTCGAGCGTGCCATCGCCTTGAAACCGCACTCGCCGGACGCCATCCAGCGGCTCAGGGACGCCGAACGGCGTCGCGCTGAAGCCGGCAGCAAGGTCCCGACGCCATGATGTCCGTGGGCCCGCACAGGCCTGCTCAAAGGCCGTGGTGCAGCCGCAGCCCGTCTTCCCACAGGCCCAGTTATCCACAGGAGTGATTCGCCAATGGACACCCACCGTGCCGAACGGCTTCGCGACGCCCACCTCTGGGCCGACCTCGTCAGCAAGGTGCTGGGCGTGGTGGCCCTGATGGTCGCGGGCTGGTGGACGTACACCAACTTCACGGTGGAGCGCACCCACGATCCGACGATGGAGGTGAGCGTCGAGCCTTCCGTCCATCCCCTCGACGGCAGCCGGATCCTCCTCAACGTGGACGTGTTCCTGAGAAACGCCGGCAAGGTGGCGATCGTGCCCCGGTTTCCGAATGGCGACGCCGACACGGACGTCGGCCTGGAGATCTCGATCGTGGAAATCGAGCCTGTGGTCGCGGCGACGGGGCAGGGGGGGCCGGCGGCGGCCGTTGGGGCAGACCCTGCGATGCCGTGGTTCGACTGGACCAGCGGCGACGGCCGCCCGCGGCCGATCCTGCTGAAACGGAATCTGCTCGCCTCGAACGAGGACTACCGGCGGCGGCGGTATCGACTCAATCCCGGTGTCCGCTCCCGCGAACCATTCGCCTGCGTGGTCGAAAAAGACAGGCTCTACGCGATTCGGGCCCGGTTCTGGACCGACGAGGGATCGGTCGCCGACCTGGTCTACATCGACACGTTTCGTGTGTCCGACGGCAGGCCCTGACGCCCCACGCCGTCACGACCGGCACACCCGGACCCAATTCCGCCCGCGGCCCGCCCCGCCCAAATCTCTGTCCTATGGTTGCCCCGTCGGATCAAACCCCGAGGGAGCCACCAGCCATGTCCGCATCGATCGCCATGTGGCTGATCGTCATCTGGGCCGTCGCGGGCGGCTGGCTGATCGCGTCGGCTGTCCGGCCTGGGGCCGATCGCCGCTGACGCGTCAGCCCCGACGACCAACACGGCGACGCGCCGCTGCCACGATCGCGGCCGCCACGCCCAGCACCGCCAGCGACGATGGCTCCGGCACCGCCGCCACCCCGGCGGCAGACGACGACGGGTTGTAAGGCCCGGCATCGAACAGACCCGTGGAGAGGAAGTCGGCGGCGTCGAGGATGTCCACCACGCCGTCGTAGCCGAAATCGCCCTCGTTCCAGGTGGCGGGCAGCCCCGAGTCGAACTTGCCGCCGGCCAGGAAGTTGGCCGCATCGAGAATGTCTACGGACCAATCGAGGTTGGTGTCGCCAGGGGCCGCGAAGGCGAACGTCACCGACCCGTCGCCGTTGTCGAGCCAGCCCACGGTCCGCGGGGTGCTCTGCGAGAGCGCCGTAGCGGCCGCCGACGAGGTGATCCCGCTCGTGCCGTTCCACGAGCCGTCGCCCCGGCCCGTGATCAGGGCCGTGAGCATGTCGGTGGCCGGCAGGCCCGCTGCGACGGTCATCAGCCCGGTGCCGACGTCGGTGAGCCCCCCGGCGTTGGCGGCCAGGCCGCCCACCGTGGTCTGGAGCGCGGGTGACATCGTCACCGTGCCACCGGCGAGCGGGACGACGCGACTCGACGCCAGGGCGGCGCCATTCGCGAGTTCGAGCCGCCCCTGCTGCACGGTTGTAGAGCCGGTCAGCGTGTTGGCCTGATCGACGATCAGCGTGCCGGCCCCGGTCTTCAGCACCGGCGTCGAGCCTGAAAGAGTCGCATAGCCGGCCTGCGTCTGCGTCTGGGTGCCGCTGGCGACGTTGATCGTGATCCCAGAGGGTGTGCCCGCCGAAAACACGAGGTTCAGGTCGTTGCCACTCTGGGCAATGGAGAACGTGCCGCCGCCGAGTGAGTTGGCAAACCCGCCCGTGCCGTTGGTGGCCGACGCCACGACTACGAACTTGTTGGCGGCGAAGCCGGAGATCCCGCCGGCCGCCGAAGCGATCGTCCAGGTATACCCCTGGCTGGAGCTGAAGTTCGCCGCTGAACCGCTGACGTCGGGACCGGTGCTGGAGAGCGTCCAGAGGTTGATCCGGAACGGATCGGCCGACGTGGCGTTGATGGCAAGGGTGCCGCCCACGGTGACGAGGTCCCATGACGACACGCTTCCGGCGGTGCCCGTCGCCGAGAGCATCTGCCAGTTGTAGTTACCGCCGGAGTTGAAGTTCAGGCCGCCCGTGAAGGCGAGTGTGCCCGGGCTCGCGCCCGGCGAGAGGGTCGCTCCCGACGAGATCGTCGTCGCCCCGCCGACGGTCCCCGTGCCGGCGAGCGTGGCGCCGGAGGCCACGCTCACGGCCCCCGTGGCCAATGACGAATCGCCATCGATCCGCAGCGTGCCCGCCTGCACGGATGTCGCGCCCAGGTAGCTGTTCACGCCAGCGAGGCCGAGCGTTCCCGTGCCGATCTTCGTCAGCCCGCCACCACCGCCATCGGTCATGGCCGGCCCGAACGTGACCGACTGGCCGTTGCTGTCGATCACGGCCCCGCCCGCCAGAACGCTCACGCTCGTCAGACCGCTGACGAAATCGCTCGCCGCGCCCGTCGCAGCCCGGAGCGTGCCGCTGTTGAAGGTGAGGGCTGCGGCCACGCCGCTTCCCTTGTAGATCCGGGTCGCCTCGACCTTCCCGCCGCTGAGGTTGAGCACCGCCGCCTGCGAAAACGCGCCCCCGCCCATGAGGATGCCGGTGGTCGCCGATGCAACCACGCTGGACGAGCCACTCACGTTCAGCGTGCCGTTGCCATCACGGCCCACGATGAACTCGCCGGCCGGGTTGGTCTGGCTGAGCGTGCCCCCGGTGATGGTCAGCGTACCGCCACTGAGATCGCCCTTCCCGAGGTAGACAGAGGCGGCGGTCGCGGACGACCGATCGGCCATGGTCATCGTGCCCAACGAGCCGCCGAGGTCGGCGACGTTGAGGTCGTACTGCACCGTCATCCGGCTCCGGCCGCTCATGGAGAGCGATCCGCTTCCGGCGTTGCCGATCGCGATGTAGCCGGTGAGAGCCGCAGAGGAGTCGTCGGCCATGGTCATCGTGCCCGTCGCCGACAGG
>JBBAVQ010000067.1:5467-11644 GCA_040397625.1 Pirellulales bacterium
CGGTGAGCCCCCATTCGCCGTAGTAACGGTGGACGATCTGCACCTGGTTGAGCGTCAACCGCGTGCTCCCCGAGGCCGCCAGCGTGCCCGCGCCGAGGTCGCCCACCCGGAGGCGACCGAGCACCGCGAGGGTCGCCGAGCCACCGACCGTGACGGTGCCCTGCGTGCCGCCGGTGTTGCCGATATTCATGTCGCTCCCCGTCTGGAACGCCGACGTTCCTTGAACGGAGATCGTCGCGATCGAGGGGCCGACGTTGCCCACCAGCGTCTCGCCCGTGACGGTGACGGTGGAGTTGGTGAGCGAAAGCGAGTGCGATCCGGAGTTGGTCAGCGCCCCATATCCGAGCCGGAGGTTTCCAGCCGTGACCGCGGCCCGTGTGAGTGGCATCGACGAGTTCGCAGTGCCCGTCTCGTGGCCAAGCGACAGCCACCCTGACACGTTGAGCGTCGAGTTTGTCATCGCCAGCGAGACCGGCGTGTCGGCGAGTCCGCCGGCGACCACGTCGCCCGTCACCGTGTTGATCTGATTGGTGGCACCCGTCACGGTCGAGAACAACTGCAGCGAACCCGACTCGATGACGAGCCCCGCGCCGTCGCTGACCTTGCCGAGCACGTTGGTGGTGCCGGTGAGCCGCAAGGTGCCGAGCCCGCCCTTGCGGAAACTGCCTGCGTCAGCCGTCACACTGCCCGAGAGCGTCAGAACTGCATTGGTCTGGGTGACGGCGATGCCGCCGCCGTCGCCGACCAGCGAGAAGCCGCGGTTCGCCGTGGCGGTCGAACCGGTGTATTCGAGCCGCCCGCCGGCGAACACCAGGTTCGACGCGGCCGCGGTCGCTGCGCCAATGCCGCTGGCGGTGCCGCCACTCGCGATCACTGAGATCGACGTCGTGCCGCCTTCAAGCCGCGTCACTCCCGTGTAGGTGTTACGGGTGCCGATGGTGATGTTCGCGGAGCCCGACTTCGTCAGCCCGCCGGAGCCGCCAATCGCCCCGGTGCCCGTCAGGCTGTAGGTCAGGATGTTGTTGGTGAACGACGTGGTCACCGGCAGCACGCTCTGATTCAGCGTTACTGCGGTCGAGCCGGTCGCCTCGTCCGTGAAGAGCACCGGGCCGTCCCCATTGGCAAACACAGCGCTGGGCCCCGTGCCACTGAACGTCGAGATCCAGTTCGCCGTGGTCGTGTTCCAGGCAGCACTCAGATTCCCCTCCCACCGCCGGATCGGAATGCTCGAAATCACGAGGTCGATCCGATTGGCGGCGGTGTTGTTGACGAGCGAGGCCTGCATGCCGGCCGGCAGTGTGCCGAGCGTGAAGTTGTAGGCGTTGAGGCTGCCGTACGAGACGAGCGGCACCGTCCCGGCTGCCGGGGCTCCGGTGTTGAAGTTGATCACCGTCGAAGCCCCGCTCGTGGTGATCCCACCGGAGACGTTCAGCGGAGCCAGCGACGGATTGCCAAACGACGCCAGGTCGATCGTCAGGCCGCTGGCGTTGCCCAGACCGAGCGAAGAGAGCGTGAGTTGCGAGTTGAGGCTGCCCGCCACCGTCACGCCGAGCGTGGCGCCGGCCGCGACGTCCATCGAGCCGCCACCCGTGTGCGCGGTGGTCATGCCCAGCCCGCCCTCCGAGATGGTCGTCGGCCCCGAATAGGAACCGGCCCCCGTCATCGAGAGCGTTCCCGAACCGAGTTTCGTCAGTCCACCACCGCCCGAGAGCGGCTGGGCCATCGATACGGCGAACGCCTGCGTGTCGATGGTCGCCCCACCGGCATCGAGGAAGGCGTTGGAGATGCCAGACATGAACGCGGGCTGATTGCCGGTGGCCACGAGACGGCCACCGTTGAAGGTCACCACCGTCAACGCGTTGGCATTCACCGAGGTGATCCGGGAGGCCTCGAGCCGACCGCCCGCGTTGAGCGTCAGCGTCGAGAGTGGCGTGGCGGCGTTCTTCGAGAAGACGACGTTGCCCGCGCGGACGGTGCCCGAGCCGCCGATGGCGAGGCTCCCCGTCCCGGCCCAGACGCCGATCGACAGATCGCCGGCCTGCACGTCCACCAAGCCGCCAGTGACCGTCATCGAACCGTTGCCGCCCTCGCCGATCTCGAAGTCCTGCGGGCTCGACTTCTGCACCAGGCCGCCCGTCATGGTGAACGTTCCCTGGCCGCCACCCTTGCCGACCGAGAGGAAGCCGGAACTGACGGAAACGGTTCCCGAGGAAAGCGTGTAGGTGCCCACGCCCCTGACACCGAACGCACCGACATTGAGCCCGTCGCTCGCGCCGGCGACGTTGACGACGCCGCCCGTCTGGACCGCTTCGCCGGTGCCGTCGTAGTTGCCAAACACAAGCCTGCCGCCGCCCAGTTTGTTGAAAGTGCCGCCGTTCATCACCAGCTTGGCGGTGCCGCCGCCAGCGGCGCCGAAGGGAATGTCGGCGGCGAACTTGGTCCAGTCGTTCGTCGTCACCACGCCGCCGGCGTTGATGGTGAGCGTGCCGCTCGACGTGCCACCGCCCCCCTGGCCTCGGCCCAGAATGAGTTCGCCCGCCGCCACATTGAGCGAGCCGGACACATCGACCGACGCCGACGACACGCTGCCCCCGAGCGTATCGGCAAGGAGCAGGTTCTTCCCGGAGCCTCCGTTGAACACCAGCTCGCCACCCGCGGCGATGGCGATCGTTCCCGAGCCACCGAGGGCACCGGCGCCGGCACCGACGAACGTGCTCCCGCTGCCGCCGTCAATGCGCAGCGTCGCACCGGAACCGATGGAGAGCGATCCCGCACCAGGCACGGCGCTACTCGCAGTGGTCCACCCGATGAGCGCCGGCCCCGCCACGACATGCGTCCCGGAGCCATTGAGGATCAGGTTGCCCGTGCCGTCGCGACCCAGCGCCAGCGAAGCACCGCTGGTCGATCCCGACAGCGTCAGGGTCGAGGTGCCGCCGTTGGCGATCACCGCGACGTCGGTCGAGGTAGGCACCGTTCCCGTGTCCCAGTTCGTGCCAACGCTATAGTCGCCGGACCCAGCGTTCCAAGTAATGTCGGCAGCTCGCGCGGCAGGTGACGTTGCCACGACGGCAACAGCCAGACAGGCGACCGGCAGAAGGTGAGGGAAGCGAATGGTGACAGCGCGATGCATGAGAGAAATCCTCAACGTGACGGAATTCGATCAACGGTCAGTGTTTGTGCGTCTGCGACGATGTCGGACCTCACCGCTGATGTCCACATCAGACACTCGCCGCAAAGGTCCCCTCGCCGAGTGACGATGCCCCGCCATTGCGTGGTGCAATCGCCCCTGCAAAACCATCAACCACAAAAACCCCAACCAGAAACCCGAACCAAAAACCCAGCCAGGAAGCACGACCAAAACACGCACTACTAAAATATTCTTCCGAAAACCTATACGCTCCGCGGCCGCGGCGTCAAGGATTTTGTGCGGGGGGCTGTTTCGCGGCGGGGAGTTGCGCTTCCAGAGTCTTGTAGGCGGGGGCCAGGCGGCCTGCGCCACGGATCCCCTCGGCGATGATCGCCCGGGCCGACGCCAGATCGCCCGTCTCAACATAGGCCTGCACGAGGGCCTGATCGCAGGCCACCAGGTCGGTGCCGGCCAGCCGTGGGCGGGCGTCCCGCAGCGGCTCGATCGACTCCTTCCATTCACGCCGCAGCTGGTGCAGCCGGCCGACGTACCGCTCCGTCAAGCCGCTCTGCGAGAAACCCCGCCGCAGCAGAAAGCGCCCCTGTTCGATTCCGCGACGAGCCTCGTCGAGATCAGAGGGGGAGAGCGTGCCGTTGATTCGCTCCCGACAGACGAGTTTGAAGTACAGATACTCCAGATACCACGATGTGTAATCGGGCACCTGCTGCTGGGCGATCGCAAACAGCCGCTCTGCTTCGGTCATCTTGTTCTCGCGGAGTAGGACCCGCGCCACCATGCCGGTGAGCGGACGCAGGCCACCGGCATGAGGCCGGAACGACTGCCACTGCCGCGCCTCGTCGCGGATCGCCGGCGTCATCCGGGCCTCGGCCTGCTGGCAGGCCGACTCGAACCGTTCGAAGGCGGCGAGATTGCTCCGCTTCATGAAGGGCACGCCGAAGAGGACGCGGAGTGTGTGGTTGACGCGGTAGTCGTCCCACTCGTTGGTGCCCAGCCGCTCGGCATACGCGCTCCAGTCAAGGAGCGACTCAGCCCGGTCGGGCTCGACTCGAAGCCGCTCCGGCAGTTTCGCCGTTGGCTGCGCCATGCCTGTCATGGCCGCGACGATCGCCCGCGCCACCTCCGCCTGCCCGCGGAGCGTGAGATGGACGTGGTCGTCGAGCAGTTCCCAGCCGGTCGCCGCCGCGGGCGACAGCCCCCGGAAGATCTCGGCGACGTCGCAGAACACGAGGTCGCCGGACGACCTCGCCTGGGCGGCCCGACGGATGGCATCCTCGGTGGCCGAGATGGGTCGCCACGGCATCGTGTCGAGGTCGCGGGCGGCCAGAAACGACTCCCGCGCTGCCGCGCGGTCGCCGCTCGCGGCCTGCTGGGTTGCCTGCGCAAACCGTGCCGCGGCCTCCGCCCCTTCGCCCAAGGGCACGAGGCCCGACTCGTTGCTGGCGGTCGTGCAGACCACCGCGGGAACCCCTGCCGCCTGCACGGCATCGAGCATCTGGCCGAGATGTGTCTCCAGATTGCGGGCGGCGGCAGTCCGCAGCGAGGAGTCGGCCGGGATGACCGTCTTGCCAACCATCTGCTCCATGAGGGAGCGGTTCTCGTCGGCCTTGCCACGAACCACGCCCTCCACGGCCTGGACCACCGCCAGGCCGCGGACGGCCCGCATCCAGGGGAGCGCCCACGTCGGCAGCGTGCCGAACGAGTTGATCGAGGCCACGCCGTAGGCACCGAAAAACTCGTTGTTGCCCACGTAAAACACCACCATGTCGGGCTGGTAGCGGACCGCCTCACGAGTCAGGTAGACGAGCGGAAAACTGGCGACGGCCGTCGTGCCGAGGCTGATCACCTCGACCTTCGTCTCAGGCCAGGCATCGCCGAGCATGGCCTGCAGAAACGCGGCCATCGATAGGTTGCGGGGCTGCGGGTATCCCTTGGCGGCCGACTCGCCGACGATGAAGATCCGCACCGTGTCGGCGGGCTTCGGCATCAGGAAGTTGGTCTCTTCGGCATAGCCTGGCCGCGTGGGGTTGGCGAAGAAGTAGGGCTTCGTCGCCGCGGGCTCGACGAGCGCGACCGATGCCCCCGAGGGCAGTTGCCCCGCGGTCCGGAAGAACGTCGGATAGCCGCCCCAGCCGCCGAGCCGCAGCCCTCCCTCGACCATCGCCAGCGCGACGAGCGGGAGGGCCAGCGTGATGGCCATGAAGAGCCGTCGCTTCCAGACCGGCAGCGGCTCGCCGGCGTCGGGTCTGATTGATGGCTTTGTCACCGCCATGGTCACCTCGGGGTGGTCGTCAACGTGGTACTGCCGCCTCAGAACTGCCTGGCTGGATCGTGGGCCGTCGCGGGCAGCGGATGCCAGAGCGACTCCTGCGGCGGGGGCCGACGGAGCATGAGCCGATCGCGGCCAGCGAGCCGCGCCGCGAGGCCAAGCGGCGTGACGACGAGAAAAAACACCGCCGCCAGGGCAACGATGCCGATCAACGTACCCACGGTCCAGACGAACCCCATCCACGCCCAGTAGGCGGGCAACCCCAGGCGGGTGCCGGTGCCGGCGGTGACCAGGGCGACGAGGCCGAATCCCCAAAGCCACGGGGCGATGGCGTGGCCGGCACGAAACACTCCCCAATCCACGAACTGAAAGAGCGAGCCCGACATGGCGAGCCCTGCCGCCACCATCATGCCCCAGCGGCGGAGGTGTCCGGGCGAGGGATGCCAGTCGATCGTGATCATCGCGTCACCCCGGCGGCGGCTCAGAACAGCGTGTAGATCAGCGGCGCCGCCTGCGTGCCGCCGAGGATGATGAGCGCCCCGGCGACCAGGAGCATGACGATGATCGGCGCCAGCATCCAGGCCTTGTTGGCCCGCACGTAGTCGAAGAGTTCAGCGATGAACGAGCGGCGACGCATGGGGAAGGCTCCAGGAGAATCCATCGGGCGTGTTTTATACGCGTTCTGAATCAGCCGTGCGCGGCTGTTCGTCCAAGCCCAACGCCGTGAGGCGTGGGGTGAACCGCCACCAGACGCCGCGTCCAG
>JBBAVQ010000068.1:0-11643 GCA_040397625.1 Pirellulales bacterium
CGGCGAGCACGCCGAGGGACAGGGCGACTGAACGACAAGAAGACATCATGAACACCGGAACTCGCTTTCGGAGATCACTTCTGGAAGACAGCGGGAGCGAGCACGATCTCGCCAAGGTCGGTGCCGCCCGCGGCGACGGCCACCTTCTTGCGGCCCTTCGAGGCCTTCTCGGCCTTTCCGCCGATCGTCATCTCGCCGAGATAGCCCGCCTTCTCATGCCAGAACTGGAGTTCGACTTCGCCGACCGGCACGTCCTTGATCTCGAAGGTGCCGTCGGCTTTCGACACGGCGGCGTAGGGATTCGGGCGGACGACAAGCCAGCCCTTCATCCACGGGTGGATGTTGCAGGTCACCTGCGCGGGCACGGCCTCATCGCTGGCGAACTTGACCGCGGCCTCACCGCTCGCCGGAATCAGGTTGTTGGACGGCGGATTCTTCACCGTGGCGATGTTGCTGTTGTGGCCGACGGTGTCGGAGTTCTTGACGACGAGATCCTGGCCAACCTGCACGACGGCGATGTGTGGCTCGAAGCGGCAGTTCTTGTTGTCGAGGGTGACCTTCACCCCTGCAGCCGCCTTCGCGGCGTCTGGGTTCACCTTCACGTCTTTGTCGCGGACGAACACCACGACGTTGGCGATGCCCTTGTCGGCACCGACGATGAGTTCCTCGGCGAGCAGTTTGTGCTTGCCGCAGACGTCGACGTCCTTGTCGGCCTTGAGCTCACCGGCGGACGGCGGATCGCCGCCGAACACGAACTTACCCTTGATCGGAGCCCACTCGTCGGCGACGCCGACGCTGCCGAGGGACAGGGCCGAGAGGACGACGGCAGCGAGCCGGATCGCGTGAAGGCGGGTCATCGTGTTGCTCCAGAAGGTGGGACGAGGGGCGAGCGGGGATGGAATCGGCGCGGTGGAATCCAGTGTCAGTTTAGTGCCGCGGCGGAGGCCGAGGAGCCGGCGGAGGCCGCTGAGCCGGCGGAGGCCGCCGATCCAGTGGACGAAAGCGGAGTCGCCCCCCCCGGAGCCCCCTGACCGGCAGCGGCCCGTGGCTGGGCCGCAGGCGGTGCCGGAGCGGCCGCGGGCTGGCCGGGCTGTGCCGGCGGCGGCTGCCGCAGGAACGCTTCCAGCGACAGGTTCTTCTTGGCGAACGTGTCGAAGTGCATCAAGAGGTCGGTCAGCGCATCGACCTGCTGCTCGCTCGTGCCGTGGTAGAGATCCTGGCTGACCGGCTGGTTGAAGGGGATGTTCACCGGCATGCCCGTGTACGGCAGGAATCGCTTGGGGTTGGCGATCCACCCATGGACGTAGTCGGGCCGCAGCCGCTCATGCACCCGCTGCAGCTGGGGCGCCAGCGCCTTCACGCTGCCTGCCGGCGTGTAGTCGCCCACGAGGTGACACTTCACGCAGTAGTTGTTGTTGGTCACGATCTTGAGGGCGCCTTCCAGATGCCCCGGATGCGCCTGCTCGGCCGAGGCGACCGAGGCGTCGTCGAGCCGCGGGTCGTAGACGTAGGGATACTCCGCTCCATCGACCGCGGCGAAGTAGTTCACGAGTGCCGCGGCCTTGGCGGAATCGAAGTTGAACTTCGGCATGCGGAGCACTGCCGGCGGGCGGATCGGATGGGGGTTGAGGAGGAACTTGTGCAGCCACGCCGACTGCACCTTCTTGCCCTCGCCCACCAGCGGCGGCGGGAGCCAGCCCCAAGCGTCGTCCGGCTTCACGTTGGGATTCACCTGCTTCTCGTCGGCGATCACCACGGGGAAGAGCAGCCTCGCCAGGTCACCGCCCCAGCCTGAGTAGTGGCGACCGGCGGCGATCGCGTCCTGCGGAACGATCAGGTTTTGACCGCCCACCGTGCGCGGCGCGCCGTCCACGAGCGCATCCTGCCAAAGCGCAAACGGACGATGCACCACCGACTCGGTGTCGCCATCCTCGATCGGCACCCCGTCCTCGTCCACGAGCTGCGGCTTGCCCGTCACGGGATCGAGCGTCGGCATGCCCACCAGCGTCGCCTTCCGACGGCCCTGGCGATCGGTCGCCAGCGAGGAGGCAACCTGGTCTGGCGTGAAATGCGGCGACAGGAACGGATAGTCGGCAAACGCCGGCGGCTCACCGAGCGACTCGGGCTTGTAGCGGATGTCCCATCGATCCATGCGCAGCTGGTGGCAGCCACCGCAGTTGTATTGCTCCGCCACCACCAGCCCGTCGAGACGGGCCTGCTCTCGCGGCGCCGGATGGTGCACGTATTGCGGTGCCGGTGGCTCGGCAACGAGGCCGAGCACAAACGTCATCACCGCTTCCCGCTGCTCCTGATCGAACGGGAACTGCGGCATCCGGTAGCGCTCGTTGTAGGTCTTGTTCTCGGCCTTCTTGTAGTCGTAACTCCGCGGAGCCCGAAGCTTCTGCCAGAGGAAGCCCTCACGCTCGTGGCCCAGGAGCTTCTCGAGGAAGTAGCCGGTGCTGGGATCGAGCGACTCGGGATCGACGTGGGCCTCGTCGTGGGTCGACTTGTAGGCGAGATCGGGGGCGATCACATCGTCTGCATCGTGCTCCGCCTCGGCGTGCTTGCCGGAAGCGCCCGGGGCGTGGTGTCCGTGCCCATGCCCGTGGCCATGGCCGCCGGCGAGTTGGTGGGTGACGAAGTGCGACACCTGCTCGAACGCGATCCGCGAGGGATCCTTGCGACCCCAATCGGCCAGTGCGGCCCCCGCCGGCTTGCCATCCTCGAAGCCGGGGATGTCGTGGCAGGAGTAGCAAGCAAGCTTGTTGATCGTCTTCTTGCCCACGTAGGTGAGCAGCCGCCGGTCGCGGTCGGCCCCGTCGAGGCCCACGAGCATCCGCTCGTCACCCTGGATCGAGGCGGCGTCGCCCACGCCCGCGGCGAGCACCTGCTCGGCGCGAACCACCGTGAACCGCTCCTTGAGGTACATCAGCGCCAACTCGTCGAGCGCCTTGCGCTCCTCGGCCGAGAGCGCTCCCGCGGAGGCCATCGGGAAGGAGGCCTCGCCGGCCAGCGTCTCGACTTTCCAGTCGGCGGCCGGCTTCCAGTCGCGTCCCGATCCCATCAGGTACTCGGTCGCGTCGGCGGCCGGATCGCTCACCGTGCCGTCGGCGAGCGTCACCGGCTCGAGCAGGACGTTCGGCATGATCGTCTTCGGGTGATACCGCGACGGCTCGCGGAGCCAGCTATAGAGCCACTGCTTCCCCTGCGGCAGCGACGACGCCTTGCCGCCGATCCGCGAGAGGTTCGGGCCGTGCGTGCTCGTGGCCTCCGGGAAGTCGTCGTGCTGGTGGCAGGCGAGACAGCCGCGGAGTTGGACGACCTTCCGCCCGCGGGCCGCGTCGGCTGCCGCCGTGATGCCGTCGAATGGCTTCACGTAGTCGAAGGGCGCGCTCGCCTCGGTGAGGTAGTGCACCATCGAGCGGATCTCGAGCGGCTCATAACGCTGCGACTCTTCGAGCTGCTTGCCTTCCAGATGGCTCCAGAGCCCGAAGAACCTGGGCATCTTGGTGGACGGCCGGAACTCCTGCGGGTTTCGCAGCCACGAATAGAGCCAATCGAAGCCAACCTTGCTGGCGACGTGCCGCAGGCTCGGGCCGACCTTCGGCAGCGTGCCCGGGGTCTCCGGATCCTTGAGCACCGCGGCGAGCTGGTGGGAGCGGACGGAGAGCTTCGCATCGGCCCCCGCGGCCGCGTCGCGCTCCAGCCCTTCGCGAAGGCGGACCCTCGACTCGCGGCTGTCGGGCCCAGAGCGAACGTCGGCGACCCACCGGGCGAAGCCGTCGCCCATCTCCTTGAGCCCGGGATCGGAGGCGATCGCTTCTGCCACCTCGTGGAAGGTCGGCTCAACCCGCATGTCGGGGCCGATGCGCTTCTCGGGCCCAGCCCAGCCGTTGATCTCATGGCAGCCGTAGCAGCCGTACTGCCTGATCAGGTGATAGCCCTCGACGAGCTTCGGCGCCGGCGGCTCGGGGAACTTCTCGCTCGGCTCGAGATCGACCACCTGGTGATGACACTTCAGGCAGCTCGACTCCTCGAACCGCTGAGGCAGCATCGGCTGGATCCAGTGATGGTTGTTGAACCAGCCGTGCTCGTCGTGCCACTCGTGGGCCTGCTTGGGCGTGTTGGGCGTGTGCGAGGCCCACGTGAAGCTCGTGGCACTGCCCTGCCCCTGGTGGCAGATCGTGCAGCCGAAGTTCTTCATGGGGTGCGGACTGGAATCGCCCACAAAGAGATCGAGCCGCGGGTGCGTCGAATAGGGCTGCGGCACGCCGCGACGGACCGTGAGCGACAGGGGCGTTCCCCACTTGGGCGTGTCAAGCAGCGATGCCACGGCCATCTTGCGTGCCAGCGTCTTCCCGCCGTCCACCGACTCGATGACGTCGCCCGCCTGCAAGCCCGCAACGGCGGCGGCTGACTCCGGCGTCACCACGCTCACCGTCGGGTCGTCGGCATCGAACAGGCCCCGAGGCGCGAGGCGGAGCCCGTAGGCTGCCTCAAGGCCGTCATTGGCATCGCCCGACGCTTCCGCCGGCTTGGCGGCCGGGGTGGCCAGGGCGACCGTCACCGTCTCGGCCTGGGGATAGCCCGGCTCGGAGGGCGCCCCTGGCATCGACTTGTCCATCCCGCGATGGCAGGTCGTGCAGCGGTCGAAGCGGGCGACGTCGCGGAAGTTGTTGTTGAGCGTGAGCTGCGGCAGCCAGATCTGATCGACTTTCAACGGGCTATTGAACGCGTCGAGCACCGGCAGCTCCAGCAGGCTCTTGCCCGCGTTCGCCCGCCGCTGCTCGAAGGTCTTCTGCAGCTGCACGAGCTTTCCACGATGGTCGGCCACCGCCTTGGCGGCCTCATCCTCGGGCCGGGTGAGCTGGCCGAGCAGCGCCTCGAGCTTTTTGCGGTGGGTGTTGGCGTCTTGGAACAAGAGGTTCGCGGCGGACACCTCCTCCCGCTTGGCGTCGGCGAGCGCGAGCAGGTCGGCCTGCCGGGCGGCTGGAGCCTCCTCGGACACGGCCAGTTCGTAATCCGCGCGGTTCTTGTCGAGCTCGGCTCGGCGAAGCTTCAGCGCCCCGGCCAGGTTGTCCTCGCGAAACTTTGTCCGCTTGACGATGTCGCGGAGCCGGGCCACGAGATCCCCACGGAGCACGAGCCGCTCCTGCTGATCCTGCTGCGACCGGAGTTGGTCGACGTCGAGTTCGACGCGGTCGGCGGCCTGCGCGTCCTCCGGCACGACCCTCGCCTCGGCGATGAACGCCCGGGCGACCGTGTCGTCGAGGTCAGCCCGTCGGGCATCGCCGAGCGCCGCCTCGAGTTCGGTCCGCTGCGCCTCGTACGACTTGGAATCCTGCTCGGCGATCCGCGACTCGGCCGACCAGGTCTCGAGCTCGCGAAACTCCCGGGCATACTTCTTCCAGGGGCGGTTGTGGTCGCCCGTGAGCAGGAACATCGTCGCCAGCAGGAGCGCCACGGCGGTCGCCGCAAACACCACGTGCAGGAGCTTGAGGTTTCGCCAGGTCTGTTCTGTTGCAGGCATAGGAGTGTTGGTCGTCGAGTCAGCGTGCAGCGGGTTGGGCCATGAGCACCGTGCGGGTGGCGCGATTCGCGCCGCCAGCCGGCCTTAGAAGTTCAACGAGATCTCCGGCATGCTGATGATGTATTTGAGGTTGAAGGTCCAGCGAAGGATCATTTTGATCGGCAGCGTGAGCATGAGCAGCATCAGGTTCGCCATCACCATGTAGCGAATGAGCCCCATCTTGGCGAAGAATCCGCGAAACACCGTCACCGCCAGAAGCGGCGGTAGCAGCACCAGGTAGGCGCCCATCACGAGCAACCCCGGAGCCTCCCGGAGAAGCACGTAGCCCGCCTGAACCAGCCCGCTCGCGCCGGCCGGCGCCTTGGGGAGCGGCCGATCGAGCAGGTTCACCCAGAACATCTGCGGCAGATCGACGTTGTTGAGCACCTCGACCTTGTAGGGCGTCCAATACTCGAACGGCCCGAAAAAGTTCCAGTTGGGCCCACGGAGAAACGTGCCCAGGATGATCAGCGTGATCCAGAGCACGAAGAAACCGAACTGGTAGGTCAGGTAGCTGAACTTTCGTTCTTCGATCGAGTAGTAGCCGTTGCCCTGCTTGTTGAAGTCGAGGTACGGCATCGCCATCAGGCCGAAGACGACGAGGCTCGGCAACACCACGCCCGCGTACCAGGGGTCGAAGTAGACGAGCATCTCCTGAAGGCCGAGGAAGTACCACGGAGCCTTGGAGGGATTCGGCGTCTTCACGCTACTGGCCGGCTCCTCGAGCGGGGCTGGCAAAAAGATCGCCCAGGCGAGCAGAAACGCCGTCACCGCCACCATGCAGATGAGCTCGGTGTAGACGAGGTCGGGCCAGACGAGCACCTTCTCGTCGTTTTCCTTCTCCATGGGGGGCAACCCGCGGGCGATTCGCTCGTCGTTGACCACCGCCTGCTTGGTGGCCACCCAGGTGAAGAAGGCGAGCAGGAAGACGAGCCCGACGATCGGCACGTTGTCGGGCTTCATCACGATGGAGGCGAAGTTCTCGTCGGCCATCGACAGGCCCATCAGCACGAGCATCGCATTGAGGATGCTCCAGGCGACCATCGGCTTGACGAAGAACGTGCGGAACACGAACAGCACCGTCAGCAATGCCATCGTGCCGAGCGTGTAGAGCACCGGACCGGAGAGGCGGTTGACGGTGCTGCGGACCGCGGCGGGCAGGGCCGGCACCAGCGCGGACGAACCCGAGAGGGCCAGGCTCGCAAGCACCATCATCGCGATCGCGACCGCCGTCCATACCAGCGCCCACCCCACCTGCCCCTTCTTCCGCCAGAGGATCAGGGCGGCGATCCCGTTCATGATCGCGATCGCGGAATAGTAGCCGCCGAGAAATCCGGCGACGTCCTTGAGAAAAAAGCCGTTGGAATGCATGTCGGTGTCGTCACAGCGGCCCGCTGATGCCGCCGTCCTTTCGCACGCGCCAGAAGTGGATCGCCAGGAGCAGCGCCACCGCGAGCGGGATCGCGATGCAGTGGAGCACGTAGAAGCGGTTGAGCGTCTCCTCGCCCACGAAGCGGGCGCCGAGCAGGCCGAAGCGGGCGTCGGAGGCGTCGGTGATCATGTCGATCCCGCCCACGGTGAGCAGCTGCTGCCCCGGTCCCTCGTAGCCAAGAAAGGGGGTGGCGCGGGCCATGTTCGAACCCACGGTGATGGCCCAGATCGCCAGCTGATCCCAGGGAAGGAGGTAGCCCGTGAAGGAGAGCAGGAGCGTGAGGAGCAAGAGGATCACGCCGATCACCCAGTTGAACTCGCGCGGCGGCTTGTAGCTGCCGGTGAGAAACACGCGATACATGTGGAGCCAGGTGGTGATCACCATCGCGTGAGCGCCCCACCGATGGAGCTCCCTGAGGATGCCCAGGCTGGTCACGTCGCGGAGCGCGAGGATGTCGTTGTAGGCCCACTCGAGCGTGGGCCGGTAGTAGAACATCAGGAGCACGCCCGTGACCGTCTCCACCAGGAACAGGAAGAAGGTCACGCCCCCCATGCACCAGGTGAACGACAGGGCGATGCCCTGCTTCTTGATCGACACCGGGTGGAGGTGGAGGAAGAAGTTGGTGAGCATCACCACGATCCGATTTCGCCGATCGAGCGGCATCGGATGGCGGAAGATGCTTTTCCAGATCTGAGAGTTGCGGATGGTCTCGCCGATGGCCATGGTCTGCTCGTGGTTCCTTCGTCAGACGGTCACGTACGAATCGGGATCGGCCCACTGGCCGAGTTCTTCCTGGAACGTCTTGCTTTTGTCGATCTCGAGCTGCCCGTCGTCGGCCGTGCGGATCGCATACCGCTCCAGCGGACGGGGCGCGGGCCCCTCAAAGTTGACCCCGTCCTTGTAGAAGCCGCTGCCGTGACACGGGCACTTGAACTTCTGCTCGGCCTCGAGCCAGCTGGGCGTGCAACCAAGGTGCGTGCAGACAGTCTTGAGGGCGTAGATCTGCTGCAGCCCGTTGAAGTCGCCATTGACGACCCACACGCCATACTGCGGCACGAACTTCGTCTCGACCTTGCCCGACGGGAAGGCGTCTTTGAAGCCAACCTTGAACTTGCTCGGCGGCTCGGCGAGCACGTTGGGGAAGAGGAATCGCGCCAGGCCGAGCGAGAACAGCCCGCCGGTCACGGAGAGCGCCGTAAAGCCCACGGCCATCGCCGAACCGAGGGCGATCTGCAGGAAGCCGCGACGGTCTTCGGCGTCTTCGCCCTTCTTGGCAGGCTTCACCGGTTTGGGCGGCACGGTGGCCACCGTCCGCGGCGGCGCCGCCTTCTCCTCGGCGGGCTTGGCCTCTCTCGGCTTCGGGGCAGGACGGGTGGGCGCGTCGGCCTTGCTCACCGGCCCCGGCTTGGCCGCAGCACGAGCGGCGGCCAGGATGCTCGCCGTATCCCGCTGCACCCCGGTCTTCGCGGCACCCGCAGCCACAGTGGGCTTGGCGGCCGGCTTGGCCGAAGCAGCCTTGGCAACAGGGGCAGGTGCTTTGGCGGCGGCGGGCTTGGCGGCGGGAGCCTCGCCCGCCTCTTTTTTCGCCCGCGCCATGGCGAGGATGTCGGACACGCTCGGACGGGCTCCGCCCGCAGCCGGTTTGGCGGCTGGCTTCGGCTTTTCGGCGGCTGCCGCCGGCGGCGACACTTCCGCAGCAGGAGCCGAAGCGGCGGCCGTTGGGGCAGCATCGCCCTTGCCGTCCGACGCTCGGGCAGCCGCAAGAATCTCGGCCACCGACATCTTCTTCTTTTCTGCCATCAGGAGGCCTCAGCGCGACATCGCCCGCGACCAGCGGGGCCAGGCCACCGCTGACAGGACGCGAAGCCGCGTAAAAAGCATGTTTCGGCCGCGTTTGCGCGAGTTCGTGAAGTTTTTCACGAACTCCGTTTAACTGTATCGCTGGCCCCGGTACTGTCAACGTCGGCTTTGCCCAAACACCCCCCTCGTAGGACGGGAAACGGCGGTTCTGCAGCGGCCAGAGCCCGCGGAACCACTGCCCCCGGTTGTCGCGGCGGAGGCGACGGAGCGGGCCGAGGGTTCGCACGGCCACCAAGTTCGGTACAACCACGATCCCGCGCCGGACGCCTGATCCCGACGCACCCGCCCCCGTCCAAGGAGCCCGACCGTGCCCGCATCCCGCCGCGTTCTCGTCGTGGGCAGTGGCGGACGCGAACACGCGCTGGCCTGGAAGCTCGTGCAGGACGGCGCCGAGGTGCTGGTGGCTCCGGGCAATGCCGGCACGGCGACGATCGCCGAAAACATTCCCGTGGCCGCCACCGACATCCCGGGATTGCTCGACGTGGCCCGCCGCCGTGCCGTCGATCTCACGGTCATCGGCCCCGAGGCGCCGCTCGTGGCAGGCGTCGTCGATGAGTTCGCCGCCGCCGGCCTGCGAGTCTTCGGCCCGACGAAGCGGGCCGCCCAGATCGAGGGCAGCAAGTCGTTCTGCAAGCAGATCCTTCACCGGGGCGACGTGCCGACGGCCATGTTTCGGGAGTTTCGCTCGCCCGCGCGGGCCCGGGAATACCTCGAGGTCCGCGAGGACATTCCGGTGGTGGTGAAGGCCGACGGCCTCGCGGCTGGCAAGGGCGTGTTCGTCTGCGACGACCGCGCCGCCGCCCTCGCGGCCGTGGAGGCCCTCGCGGCCGACCCGCTCCTGGCCGCCGCCTCGGGCAACATCCTCATCGAAGAGCGTCTCGATGGAATCGAGGTGAGCGTGCTGGCGATCACCGACGGCCGCACGATCGTCACGCTTCCGCCGCTGCAGGACCACAAGGCCGCCCACGACGACGACGCCGGCCCCAATACGGGCGGCATGGGCGCCTACTGCCCCACGCCGTTCGTGGACGAACCGCTGCTGGCGGAGATCGAGGCGCGGATCCTCGTGCCGACGGTGCACGCCATGCGGCGGGCGAAGGTGCCCTTCCAGGGCGTCCTCTACGCCGGCCTGATGCTCACCGCGCAGGGGCCGAAGGTGCTCGAGTTCAACGCCCGGTTTGGCGACCCCGAATGCGAGCCGCTGTTGCTGCGGATGGAATCGAGCCTGCTCGAGCTGCTCGACGCCACGGTCGATCGCGCGCTCGAATCCTGCCAGCCCCCGCGGTGGCGCGATGGGGCCGCGGTGAGCGTGGTGATGGCGAGCGAGGGCTATCCGGGGACGGTCTCCAAGGGCCAGCCGATCCGCGGGCTCGATGCGGCGGCGCGGGTTCCCGATGTGCAGGTGTTTCACGCGGCCACGCGGCTGGCCGACGGTGCCGTCGTCGCCGACGGCGGCCGCGTGCTCGCCGTGACGGCCCTGGGCTCGTCGCTCGCGCGAGCCAAGTTGCAGGCCTACACGGCGGTCAAGGAGATCCGCTGGGCCGGCGCCTGGTGCCGCAAGGACATCGCCGACAAGGGCCTGAGGCGCGAGCGGGAGTTGCTCGCCGCCGAAGCCGCGACCGCGGAGCCGGCGGCATCATGAAGCTCCGCGTCGGCATCGTCGGGCTCGGTGACCAATGGGAAGGCCGCCACCTCCCCGCCCTGCGGATGCTGGCCGACCGGTTCGAGGTGCAGGGTGTCTGCGAGCAGGTGTCGCATCGCGCTGAGCGGGCCGCAAAGGAACTTTCCACGACGGCCGTCGACGGCTTCCGGGCGCTCGCGGGCCGCGACGACATCGACGCGATCCTCTATCTGGCCGACCAGTGGTTCGGTGCCACGCCGATCCTGGCCGCCTGCGATCACGGCAAGGCGGTCTACTCGGCCATCTCCTTCCCGCTCGATCTGGCGGAGGCCGGCGCGCTCCAGCGCCGCGTGGAGGAATCCGGGATCGCATTCATGTCGGAGCTTCCCCGCCGCCACGCGGCCGCCACGGTACGGCTGAAGGAACTGATCGCCACGCGGCTCGGACCTCCACGGATGCTCTTCTGCCATCGTCGCGTTCCCCTCTCATCGGCCTCCGGCCCCGCCCCGGCGCGGGACCGGACCAGCGAGGCCCGCGATCTGATGGAACTCGTTGACTGGTGCCGGTATGTCGCCGGCGTCGAGCCCACGAGCGTGGTGGCAGTGCGGCACGCCGAGGCCGTCGGCGCCGATGCCGACGACTACCGAATGATGAGCCTCGACTTCTCGGCCACCGGCCGGACCGGCGACGGCCCCCTCGCCCAGATCAGCTGCGGCTACTACATGCCGCGGGCCTGGGAGGAGGCGGTCGGCTTTCGGCCGCCGCCGGGGCTACAGGTGGTCTGCGAGCGGGGCATCGCCTTCGTCGATCTCCCGCAGACGCTCGTCTGGTTCGACGACGCGGGCCGTCATCAGGAGTCGTTGGAGAGCGAGCGGCCGGTGGGCGAGCGGATGCTCGGCCAGTTCCACCGCATGGTCACGAGCCTCATTCGCCAGACGAGCGGCCTCGACGACACGCTCCGCGCGATGCGGATCGTGGAGGCCGCCGACACGAGCGTCGCCGAGGGCATCCGCGTGCAACTGGGCTGAGCAGTGCCCCCGTCCGCCCAGAGAGCCGACCGGCCGTAAGGCCGCGGGCGTCTGCCGATGCGCCGCTCGGGGATGCCCTCGCTTCATCGCTTCATCGCTTCATCGCTTCATCGCTTCATCGCTTCATCGCTTC
>JBBAVQ010000069.1:0-11563 GCA_040397625.1 Pirellulales bacterium
CACTGCGAACCGTGAAGACACACAGGTTGAAAACCTGTGCTACGAGGGACCGCGACGGGCATGGGCAGCCCCGAGCCGAAGGCGAACCGGGAAGGCGTGCAGGTAGAAAACCTGCGTTACGAGAGGCGATGAGCCCCAGGATCAAGGATGGCCGCTAACACACGCGGTCATCGACGGGCGCTGCCGGCGGCACCTCCCGCTCGCAGCCGGCGGGAACCTCGTTGCGGTCGAGGGCCGCCCGCCAGACGGGCTGGCCGGCGAGCCGCGTCCGTCGTTCAAAGTGCGTGCGGTAGTCGAGGTCATGCGTGGCGTCGGAGGATGACTCCTCCCGTGGCGGCGCGAACAGGCCCGTCGCCGCCGCGAAGGCCATCGACTCGGTGAAGTATTCCTCGACGTCGGTCCAGACGTGGAGCGTGGCACCGGGTGGCAGCACGCGGCCTGCGTGTCGCAGAAACGTCTCCGAGAGCACGCGCCGCTTGCGGTGGCGAGCCTTCCACCAGGGATCGGGAAAGTAGACGTGCATGCCGCTCAGGCAGGCGTCGGGGAGCAGGCTCCGAACCAGGAACGTGCCGTCGCCCTGCACGATGCGGGCGTTCGGCACCGCCGCGGCGGCGAGTTTGCTGGCGCAGAGCCGGGCGTAGCCGGCGGCGAGTTCGATGCCCAGAAAGTTTCGCTCGGGCGACCTGTTCGCGGCAGTGGCCAGGAACAGTCCCTTGCCGCTTCCCACTTCGAGTTCGAGCGGAGCCTGTCGGGGGAAGAGCGTTCGCGGATCGCATGGCACCGGCAGCGTGCCCAGCCGGATCAGATGCCACGCGAGGTCAAGCGTCGGATCGGGCTTGCGTGGCGGACGGCGAGGCATGGCTGGGCGGTCGAAGGAGAGGGGCGCCGGATCATCACGACGGGCCGGGCCGCGGTCAGGTGGCGGCCTTGTCGACCTGGGCGAGCATCTCGATGGGCAGCGGCACGCCCTTGATGACGCCATCGACCACGATGCTCTCGCGGACGAGGCCCTGGAAGCGGCAGACGATCATCGCCTTCGGCCTCACGCGGACCCGTTCGACCGCGATCACGAGCCGGTCGCCGGGTCGGACAGGCTCGCGGAACCGCACCTCTTCGAGGCCGCCGAAGCCGATCACCTCGGCGTCGAGCAGGTTGTGCCGCTGCGTGTAGTAACTGGAGAGCTGGGCGGCCGCCTCGCACATCAGCACGCCGGGCATCAGCGGCACGCCGGGGAAGTGCCCGCGCACCCAGAACTCGTCGGGCGTGACGTCCTTGTAGCCCACGCACAGGCCGCGGGAATGCTCCTCGTGCACGATCGCCGTCAACTGCTCCATCTCGAACCGCTGCTTGTTCCAGCGGCGGATCTCGTGGATGTCGGCGATGACCCGGTCGAGGTCGTATTCGCTCGGGTGGATGATGTAGTCGCGCGGGGCCAAGGGAATGTCCTCGGGCGGTGCGGCGCGGGCCGCGGGGTCAGGTGCGGATGTGCTTGCGCTTGGCCTTCCGGGCCTTGCTGTTGGCGGGCCGGGAGCCGTGGTTGGCCTTCTTGAGGCCGCGGTGGGGTTTGGCCATGACAAATCTCCGGAAAGTGGTCTCGAAACGGGGTCACAGGGCCTTGCCGTTGTACCACGGGTTGCCCGGCCGTTCCACCGGAGGCGGACCTCAGCGGTCCGCGGTGACAGACGAGCGTTCTGCGGCGATGGCCTCGCGGAGGCTCGTGCGGATGATCTCGATGAAACTCGCGGCGAGAAACCCGAACAGGCCTCCGATCACCGCCGACGAGATGCCTCCCAGGACCGCACCGGCGAGACTGGCGGAGGTGAGCATGGCGAGGGCGGCTGCACCCGTGACACCGCCGACCGTAGCGCCGATCCCGGCCGACACGGGAACGAGTCGGCCAAGGCTCTGTCGACGCTCGAGCCGCGTCGGCTTCGGCCGCGGCAGTTCGGTAGGTGCGGCGGTGCGGCGGCGAAGCCTCGCGAGGTCATGATCGGCGGCCTGGCGGAGCGTCGTGCCCAGGGCGTTGCCGGCGACGTGCATGCCCACGCTGGCGATCACGACGGCCACGGCGATCCAGCCGGCGATTCCCAGCCAGCCGATCGCCGCGCAGGCGATGGCAACCACCACCACCAGCCCGGAGTAGGTGATCAGTCGCATGGCCGCGTCTCACAGACTTCTGGAAGTGTCCAGCAGGCAGTATAGGCGGGTGTCGGTCGCGGCCTACCAGCCGCCGGCGACAGCCTCGGGGCTGTAGATCGGGAGCAGCCGGTAGTAGACCTCGAGCGTGAGCACGGCGAGCGCCGTGTGGGCGAGTCGGCCACCCGGCGCCGTGTCCTGGTCGGCGAGGAACCAACTGCCCGCTTCGTGCCCTCGGGCGGCCTGGCGGGCCACGAGTTGGTCGCGATTGCGGGCGTTCCACCGCTGCCAGAGGGGATGGTCCCGCTGCAGCAGCGCCTGCGAGAGGTAGAAGTTGAGATAGATCGCATCCGGGTCGGGGCCGCCCTTGGCGAGCGTTGCCAAGCCGCGGTCGATCGTCGCCTCTTCCGGCCACGCGGTGTAGAGGCGGCAGAGAAGGCCGATCGCCGAGGTGCAGGGACGCGGCTGCGGGGCCTGATAGCCGTAGGCCTCGCCGCGACGCACCTGCACGCGGTCGAGGAAGCGGACGACGCCGTCGATCGTCGGTGAAGAGATCGCGATCCCGGCGATTCCGGCGCTCTTCACGGCGGTGAGCTGCCAGGCGGTGACGGTGGTGTCGCCGGGCTGTCCGGGCAGGTAGCGCCAGCCGCCACCGTGGAGATCCTGAGACGTCTCGATGAACCGCACGGCGTCGCGGACGTACTTCATCAGCGCTTCGTCGTGGGTCATGCCAAACGCCTCGGCAAGCGCGAGCGTGGCGACACCGTGGCCGTACATCGTTCCCTCGCCAAGATCGCCGCCTCGGGGCGTGGGCTGCATGCGGCTCATGAGGTAGTAGATTCCGCGCGTCACGGTCTCGCGGTAGGCGCCATCGACGTGCGTGTGACCCGCTCCGAGGAACGGCAAGAGCGCGATCCCGGTAGACGCTGTCGTGCTGGCCACGGTGCCGGGATCCCGGCAACCGCCATCGCAGCGGCAGCCGGAAAGATCGAACCGCCAGGAGCCGTCGGTCGCCTGGTGGCGTGCGAGCCAGGCGAGGCCGCGTTCCACGGCGTTTTCGCTTGCCGCCGAGCCGCCGCGTTCGAGGAGCCCCTTTCCGCGTGTCGGCCCGCGGCGGCCCTCGAAGGGCGATCGTCCCGTCGCGATTGAGCCCGGGCGAGGCTGTGGTGCCAGCGAGGCGGCGATCGCGTGGATCGGTTCGGTGCGGGGCCGTTGGTCTGCTTCCGGTGCATCGGGGACGATGATCATGGGGTCGGCGATGGGCACGACCGGTGGATCGACTGCGGTGGCGTCGTCGAGCGGCGGGACCGGCTCGGTCGTCAGTGGCACCATGATCTGCTCGGTCCCCACCTCGCCGCCGGCGGCGGCGCCGGCGACCACGTCGATCGACTCGGCGTCGGCCATGGCGATCACCAGCGGCCGAGGCCGTGGCTTCTCGAGGGATGGGATCAGCAGGAGCGCGAGGCCGATCAGGATCAGGACGTGGGCGAGGAGGCTGGCGTACGTCGATCGCACGGCGGGGCTGTGGATCAGCCGCTCGATTCGGCTCGGCGTGGCGGGGCTCTCGTGCATCGGCGTGGAGATGGGACTGCAGAGTCTGTCGCTTAGGGGGACGGGGCAAGATCGCGAGATTGTGTCGGCGCGCACCCCGCCCCTGCCATCATCATCGGCATCGGGCGACGGGGAACCGCAAGGCGACCGGTCGGGGAGCGCGGCGGTGCGGCCTGGAGCGGCGCAGCGGACAGGCCCCCATCGCTTCCGCGATTGGGCTTTCTGAGGCCGCAGGAAGCGTAACGCCGTAAGGCGTACGGCAAAGTCCGCGTTGATCGCCACCTCGTGTCGCGCCCATCGCTTCCACGATTGGGCTTCCTGTTGGAGCGAACGTCTGGCGAGAGTGCATGGGCAGCCCTGAGCCTACGAGGTCGCTCCTCCCCGCCTGGCGCTACTCCCTGAACTCCTCGTCCACCACCTGCGTGCGGTAGATCGGCAGATGCCGGTAGTAGACCTCGAGAATCATCGTCGCCAGCGACGTGCAGTAGAGGCGGCCGGCCGACTCGGCGGCGTGCCCCTTGTCAAAGCCCTGGTGCCAACTCCCGGCCTCGTGATCCTTGTTGGACTGTGACTTGAGGAGGAGGTCCTTCATCCGCTTGTTCCACGAGATCCAGGCCTCGCCCTCCATGTGGTGCATGATCTGGGTTGCGTAGTAGTCGTAGTAGAGGTCGGCCGTCGGCCCCGTCTTGGCGAGGTAGCTCACGCCGTCCTGGATCGCGGGATTATCCTTCTTCCAGCCGAGGTACATGCGGCACAGCAGGCCCACGGCGGTCAATCCGGGGGTGAACCTCGAGTTGTCGGTGTAGCCATAGCGGGCGCCGCTCTGCGACTCGACGGAGTTGAGGAAATCGACCGCCTTCTTCACGGTGAGCGGATTCACCTGGAGGTAGGCCATGTCGCCGCTCTTGAGGGCCATGATCTGCCAGCCGACGGCCGATGTGTCGCCGGGTTGTCGGGGCTCGTACCGCCAGCCCCCGCCGACCGGATCCTGGGCCTGCATGATGAAGTTGAGCGCCAGTTGGGTCGGCCCGGCCAGCCGGTTGTCCTGCGACATGGCGTAGCACTCCGAGAGCGCGATGCCGGCGAGGCCCTGCGAATAGAGGTTGCCGAAACGGTCGTAGGCTCTGCCCTTGCCGGCCACCACCCGCTGGGCAAGGAAGGCGATGCCCTTCTCGACCGTCGCCTTGTAGGGACCCTCGCGATGCGTGTAGCCGCGGCCGAGGAACGGCAACAACGCCATCGCGGTCGCGCCGGTGCGGTCCTTGGCACGGCTGCCGCCGGAGCCTGAGCACCGGCCGCCACAACTCGGGCACTCCTTGAAGTCGAACGACCAGCCGCCGTCGGGGAGCTGGTGAATGGCGATCCATTTGAGAGACCGATCGACCGCCTGCTCCGTGTCGCTTCCGCCGCCGGAGGCGGCCGCGAGTTTGGCAGCCTGGGCGCGGCCGCCAAGCCCGCCTCCCATGCCGCCCAGCGCGCCGATCGTCTCCATCATGTCCGATGCGGGCGCCGTTTCGGTGCCGAAGTCGGTGAACTCGACCGCCAGCGGGGCCGCGTCGAGATCATCGGCATTCGCCGCGACCGCCACCGGCGTCACGGCCACCTCCGTGGTGACCGCGATATCGGCGAGAGGCTCCGCCACGCCGATCTGGGGCTGCTCCGGGAGTTCGTCGTCGAACTCGGTGAACTCGTTCTCGGCTTCGGCACCACCCGACGTGATGATCCTCGCCACCTCCTTCTTGGGCGGCTCGTTCACCACCAGCGCCATGCTGAGCAGGGCGACGACGTGCACCAGCATGCTGATGGCCCAGGCTGGAGCCTGCTTCACGGCGGCCGTTGTCAGGCCAAGAGAGTGGCGGCCATCGCCGTCATCAGCAGCGTGGGCGGCGGCCGGTTCGAGAAGCGGCGTTTTTGCCGGCGTCTCCGGTGGGAGGAGCGGTGTCGGCGGCAGTGCGGCTGCCGGCGGCGGTTTCACGGGATGCGGATCGATTCGACTCGACATGGCGAAATCCCGCCCAACGCCTCCTGGCGGGCGAGCGCTGCCCGCCGGGCCGATGCTCTGCGATTATACCGGCTTCTGCGGCCGGAAGACCCGAACGGCGTCTCCCGGCGGGGCCAACGCGGCCGCTGGCCTTTCCGCGGTCGGGCGGGTAAGGTTTTTGCTTCGGTTGGACGCCTCAGTTGCGACGACCAACGGCAACACGCTCGTAAGGACTGCGATCCCCGCAGGCGACAGGGACACAGAGACATGGCAAAGGGCAAGAGAAAACTCGAAGTGGTCCACCTCGTCTGCGAGGAGACCGGCGACATGAACTACACGCTGCGTCGGAAGACGGGGGGCGAGAAGCTCAAGGTCAAGAAGTACTCGCCGCGGCTCCGTAAGCACACGCTTCACAATGAAAAGCGGAAGTAGCGAGAAGCGGAAGTAGCCGGCCGGCATTCAGAGATCAGCCACAGAGGTGATTGGTGGCCGCCTCACCCCGGCCAGCGCCGCGAAGGGCTTCAGCCAGCGGCAGCCAAGGCGGTTGCGATCTCGTCGTCAGCAGAGGCAGCGAAGGTCACGTCGGCTTCATGGTCGAGGACTCGCTGCCCCACGTGCCCCGGCGCCACCAGGGCCAGTCGGCATTCGGCCTCGCGGGTGAAGCGTCCCGTTCCCGGCCGGATGATGAGGTCGATTTCGCAGCGTTCGCCAGGAGCGGCAATGGTCGCACCGCTGAGTTGCCTGGCGACCGATCGACCAGGCGGCGTGGCCATGAGATCGGCGGGCAGCCCCCAGGTGATCGCCGCCGCCGGTCGCGGGACGAGTCCCTGACGGCACGCCGTCAGCCGTCCGCGGCGTTCGAAATAGCCGATGTTCACTCCGTCCCGCCAGCGGAGCGTTGCCGTCGAGTCGGTTTCGTGCCAGACGTGGAGCGAGTGCGTCAGGCCCAGGATCGTCTCGAGTCGCACGCCTGCAGCCCGGAGTCGGAGGCCAAGGTCGTCGTCCTCCTGACCCCAGCCCACGAATCGCTCGTCGAACCCGTTGACGCGTTCGAAGTCTTCCCGCCAGACGCCGAAGTCGCCGCCCGCGAGCCGGGGCTTGGTGGGGTGACGGGTGATGGCATGCCACCAGGCCTTGCGACGCCGGCGGGCGAGGCTGCGCTGCTCGGCCGCCGAGACGAGCCCCGTCAGATTGGTGACCGCCAGGTTCTCCGGCACGAGGACCCGATTGGCCTCGGCAGGCAGTCGGGCGCAGTAGCCGAGCAGGGCGGTGCCGTGGCGGCGGCGGGAAACGTGGGCGGCGACATGATGGCTGGGCACCATGCAGTCGCCGTCGAGGAACACAAGATACCGGCCGGTTGCGAGCCGGGCCGCTGCGTTGCGAACCCGCGCGAGGCGAAAGCCGTCGTGCGGTTGGGTCGTGAAACGTACGGGAAACGGGGCCGTGGCCGCGAACGAACGGACGATCTGTGGCGTCTCGTCGCCCGAGCCGTCATCGGAAACGACCACCTCCATCGTTCCATCCACGCCCCGTTGCAACGCGAGCGATTCAAGGGCGAGCGCCAGGTGCCGTGGCCGACGGTAGGTGGTCACGAGCACCGACACATCCACGGGGCCGCTCCTCATGGCCGAGAGCCCCCGGCCGACGGTGCCGTGCGACCGGCCGCCGCGTCGATCAGGGCGGCCACCTGTTCGCCTCCCGAGAGCGGTTCGATCGCAATCTCGACGGCTCCCACCTGAAGGTCGGCACAACGGCCGGCGGGCACTTTCACCAGATCCTTGAGCGTCGTGATGAGCATCGCGGCGCCGCTCCGCGTGGCCCGCGCAGCGAGTCGGTCGAAGTCGGCGGCCGTGTAGGCGTGGTGGTCGGGAAACGGCACGAACTCGACCACCTCCGCAGCCAGGCGGGCGAGCGTCGCGCGGAACGCGGCGGGGTTCCCGATCCCGGCAAAGGCCACGATCGGCAGCTGGCGGAGCGACTCGAGCGGCAGCGAGCCCCCGGCGGCGAGCCGCACGGCGACAGGGCGGTGTTCCGCCTCCATCCATGCGTCGTCGAACCGCCGCCCGCCGGCGGCCGCCATCGCCGAGCGGATCGCCCGTCGCTGCTCGGCATCGACCGCCGACGCCCTCGTCAGCACCACGGCATCGGCCCGCGCCACGCCTGCGAGCGGCTCTCGCAGCAGGCCGCGAGGAAACAGCCGGCTGCAGCCGAACGGATCGGTGGCATCAACTGCGAGGATGTCGAGGTCGCGGTGGAGGCGTCGGTGCTGAAAGCCGTCGTCGAGTACGGCCGCATCGCAGCCCGACGCGATCGCCGTCCGACATCCCGCCGCACGATCGCGGTTCGCGACGTGCAGCGCCTCGGGCACCACGATGCCCAGTTCCGCAGCCTCGTCGCTGCGTTCACCCGGTCGGGCTCCGTAGCCGCGGCTGACGATCGCCGGCCGCGTGCCGGCTGCTGCCAGTCGCCGCGCCACCCATGCCACCAGCGGCGTTTTGCCGGTGCCGCCGAGCGTGAGGTTGCCCACCGAGATCACCGGGGCAGGGACGCGGGCCACCGGCAGGAGACCGCGGTCGTAGGCTGCGTTGCGTGCGGCCACCGCCAGGCCGTAGGGCACGGCGGCTGCCGCCAGGGCGAGCCTCGCCGCCGCCGCCCCGGCGCCCGGCGTCGAGCCGTCGATGAGCCGCTTGAAGGTTTCCGCGTCGGGCAGCATCCCCATCCAGGTCTTCCCTTTCTGGCGCCGATGACGAGGTCGCCTCGCATCCGGCAACGCCCATCGTCGCGAAGGCCCGAGCCGCGTGCCAAGTCGGCCGCGTTTTTCGGACGGGAACGGGTGACGGGACCGATATAATCGGGTGGGGCGGTCCGCGTGGTCCGCCCTGTCTCACACATCCCGCACGCGGTGGAGCATCCCATGGCGACGGTGTCCCGCCCCGCGAGCGATTCGCTGGCCGTTGCCGAGTGGGCGGCCGACGGCGATGCCGAGTCGAAGTCGGAGCGATATCTCGCGAAGCGGTTGGCGGCCGCCGGCGCCGAGTTCAAGGGCGTGGCGCTGACCACGTTTCTGCTCGCCGCGGGCGTGGGGGCGATGCTCTGGCTGGCGGTCGGCGTGATCGCGGAACACTGGCTGGTTCCCGGCGGCCTGCCCGTCTGGGTGCGGGGAGCCTGGCTCGCGGCCGGTCTTGTGGTGCTGGCCGCGGCCGTCATCCGCTGGGTGGTGCCGCTGCTTCGGTATCGGGTGAACCTGGTCTATGCGGCACGGATGCTCGAGCAGGAGCACCCCGAACTGCACAACGACATCGTCAACGTCGTCCTGGCGCAGGCCCATGCCGAGGAGCCGGCTGCGGACGACGTTCACGGCGACGAGGGCAAGCGCAAGAGGATGCTGAAGCTGCTCCGTCGCCGTGCCGCCCGGCAGCTGGCCGGCACGTCGGGCGACGGGGCGGTCGATCGCGGCACGGCACTGAAACTCGCCTACGCGCTCGCGGCGATGATCGCCGCGGCGTGCATCTACCAACTCGTCGCCCCCAAGAGCCTGGTGGCGTCGGCGGCTCGGCTGGTGGCGCCGTGGCTTGGTGTGGCCGCACCGTCGCGGGTGCAGATCGCCCAGCCGAGGCTGTCGTGGAGCATGCCGGATGGTCCCAAGAACGCCGGACGCGAGCAGGCTGTCGCGGTCGTCAACGGTGTGGCCACGCACGTCCGCGGTCGGCAGCTGGTGGTGGCGAGTGAAATCCGTGGGCTGACGGCGGCGGAGAAGCCGGAACTGCTCGTGACGCCGGTCGGGGATGATGGATCGGCAGCGGCGTCCGGTGGCTGGCGGATGGCGATGCTGCCCGAGGCGGACGACACCTTCATGTCGATTCTCGCCGACGCCTCGCGAGGGCTCGACCAGTCGGTTGACATCGTGATCGCCGCCGGCGACGCGCGGAGCGAACGGATTCGCGTCGCCGTGGTCGACGAGCCGGCGATGCTCGTGCGCGAGGTGCACTACCGCTATCCCCCATACACGGGCCAGCCGTCCGAGACGATTCCCTGGCAGGGCGATATCCGCGGCGTCGAGGGCACGGAGGTGACGGTCGTCGCCGAAAGCAACCATCCGCTCGAGGCGGCGTGGATCGACCTCGGGACGGATGGCAAGCGCGACGCCCCGATGGTGATCGATCCCAAGGATCTGGCGCGGGGGCGCGGCAAGTTCAGGCTCAGGCTCTCGCCAGACCGATCTGCCGCCGAGCACCGCGGGTATCGACTGCTGTTTCAGCCGAAAGCGGCGTCACTCTCGCAGCCGGAACCGGTGGTCGTTGACAAGATGGAATATCGCATCGAGGTGCTGCCCGACCTCGCCCCGGAGATCTCGATCGAGGAGCCGGCCGAGAAGGTCGTACGGGTGCCGCCCGATGCACCGGTGACCGTGCGGTTGCGGGCGGACGATCCCGACTTCGGGCTGGCGAGCGTGACCGTGGAGACGCGGCTCGCCGCCGGGGCCGAGCGTCCCGGGCAGGAGTTGCTCGTCGGTGCGCGGAAGACGTTTCGCGGTGCGACCACGCTGATTCCGCAGGCGTTGGGCGCGGGACCAGGACAGGTGCTCGAGTATCGCGGGGTCGCGAAGGACACGCGGCCCGATGCCCCCAACGTGACGACCACCGCGTGGCACGCGCTGAAGATCGACCCGAGCGCACCGCCACGTCAGCCGCCGCCGGCACCACCGGAAGACACCGACTCACAGCCGAACGAAGGCAGCGACGGTGAGCCACAGGCCGGCGATGCGCCCCCGGAACGACAGGGCCAACAAGGCGAGAAGGGGGACGGCTCGGCGGACAGCGGCGGTGACCAGCAGGGTGATTCCGAGCAGGGAAAGAATGCCGACGCCGGGAAGCAGGAGGCGAGCGGCGGTGAATCTTCCGGCCAGCAGGAGCGTGGCGAAGGAGCCTCGGAGTCGCAGGACGGAAAGAAGGATGGCCCGAAGGGTGAAGGCGGCAGCCAGGAAGGCGAGCAGTCGCCTTCTCAGCGGCAGCCCGATCCGAAGCAGGGCGAGAAGCAGGGCGAACCACAAGAGGGCGAGCAGCAGGGGAGTGCCGAAGGCGGCAAGCAAAACGATGCCAACGAGGGTAAGGCGGGAAAGCAGCCGGGCCAGCAGCAGCAAAAGGGCAGCCAGGATGGCGCCGGTAGCGAACCTGAAGGGCAGGGGGGCACGCAGCAGCAGGGTGGCCAGGCTGGCAGTCGGCAGGACGGCGGTCGAGGGGCCGAGCAGCGTCCCTCGGGGGCCGGCGCGGAAGGGAAGGGCAAGCCTGGAAGCAGGAACCCCGGCGGAGACACAGGCACGACGGGCCAGCAAGCGGGTGATCAGGCGGGCGGTGCCGAGAACCAGGGTGCCGAGAACCAGGGATCTCAAGGAAAGAAGGGCGACCGACCCGGCCAGGGCGGCAAGGGCAAGGGCACTCCACGGCCGAAGGACACCGTCGCGGCTGACGGCACCGACGATGGCGAAGTGATGGAGCGGATCCTGGAGCATCGCCGTCAGGCACAGCCGCGTGAGTCGAAGGACGGTGGTGGCGAGGACGAGGCTCGCGAATCGACCGACGGTCGGGATCCAGGTGGCGCACCGAAGAACGGCGCTCAGGGCAGCGAGTCGCAGGATCCTAGGAGCGGCCAGCCGTCGGGAAAGAAGTCTGAATCGAAATCGAAACAGGATTCGCCCGCCGCTGCGGGTGAGAAACCGCCTGCCTGCGCTAACGCCGACGGACAGCCGTGTGGCAAGGAGGGCTGCGAGTCGTGCAGCGGCAGTGCCTCCGGCGGCAAGCCGGGTGAGGGCCAGCCAGGTGAGGGCCAGCCGGGTGAAGGCAAGCCGGGTGAAGGCAAGCCGGGTGAAGGCAAGCCGGGTGAAGGCAAGCCGGGTGA
>JBBAVQ010000070.1:0-11535 GCA_040397625.1 Pirellulales bacterium
TGGACGGGTTTCGTAGAAGCCGAAGGCCGTAAGGCCTCGGGCGCAGCACGTTGGACGCGGCGTCTGGTGGGGGCACCGTCGTCTTACCGGCGGCGCTTGCGGACGCGTGGGGCGGGGGCTTCGGGCTTGTCTGGTTTGCCGGGCGGGGTTTCGCTGAACTTCTCGGCCTGGCCGGTGAGCTCGTAGAGAAACCGGCTGGGGCGGCAGGGCTTGCTCTTGCCCCACTTCGTCCGCGTCAGGCACATCGAGAGCATCAGCCGACGCTTTGCGCGGGTCACGCCCACGTAGCAGAGCCGCCGCTCCTCGTCGATCGCCTGAAGGCTGTCGGCGAGCGATCGGTGATGCGGCAGGATGCCCTCCTCCATGCCCACCATCCACACGCACTCGAACTCCAGCCCCTTTGCCGCGTGCAGCGTCATGAGCCGGAGCACGTTGTTCTTCGGCTTGTCGTCCTGGAATCGGTCTTCCTGCTCCTCCACCTGAAGCACGAAGTCGTCGAGGAATCCGCGGATCACCGCCGCGAGGTCGCGCTGCCCGGGCCGGGCACGCTCGTGTTCGTCGAGGGCCGCCGCCACCTCTTCGACGCACGCCCAGCGGGTCTCGGCCTCGGCCGGGTCGTCCTGGTATTCCTTGTCGAGAAACGGCCGGTAGCCCGCGGCATCGAGCAGCGAGCGAAGCACGACCGCGGCCCGCGACTGCCCGGGAGCGGGCGGTGGTGCGCTATCGCGGAGCGCAACGAGCCGGGCGACCGCGTCCACGCCCGACCGGGCCGCCGGCGAGAGCCGGGCCGAGTCGCGGCGGGCGAGCAACTCCCGCCAGAGGCTGTGGCCTGCGGTGACGGCGTCGGCCCGCGCCTGCTGCACGGCCGACCCCGCAAGGCCCCGCGGTGGCACGTTGGCGATTCTCGCGAGTGCCAGGTCGTCGTCGGGATCGACCAGCAGCCGCAGGAAGGCCATCACGTCCTTCACTTCGCGGCGGTCGAAGAACGAGCGGCTGCCGACGAGTTCGTAGGGAATCTGCCGCCGCCGGAGTTCCTGCTCGAAGGTTCGCGTCTGCTCGCCGGTGCGGACGAGGATCACCGCCTCGGACGGATCGACGAGCCGCTCGCTGAGCAGGCTCTCGACGTCGGAGACGACGCGGCGCGACTCGTCCACTTCGTCCTGGGCCTGGATGATCGCCGGCGGCACGCCGGCAGGGGCGTTGGAGACGAGCGTCTTGCCATGCCGCCGCGAGTTTCGCTCGATGAGCATGTTCGCGGCGCGGATGATCTCGGGCGTGGAGCGGTAGTTCTCCTCGAGCCGCACGATCTTCGCGCCAGGCCAGCGCTTCGCGAAGTCCAGAATGTGTGACACCTCGGCACCACGCCAGGCGTAGATCGACTGGTCGTCGTCGCCCACCACGCAGATGCTGCGGTGGTCGCGGGCGAGGGCGGAAAGAATCCGCTCCTGGATGCCGCTGGTGTCCTGATACTCGTCGATCAGCACGTGGTCGAAGCGTCCTGCTTCCGCGCGGCGGACATCCTCGTGATTCGTGAAGAGTTCGTCCACGAGGAGCAGCAGGTCGTCGAAGTCCACGGCGCCGGCCGTCTTGAGGGCGTTCTGATAGCGGCGGTAGCCCGCGGCGGCGAGCGTCCAGCTGTCGTCGGCGTCGGCCGGGACGGCGTCCATCGCGGCGTCGGCCCGCACCGCACGGCTCTTCCAGCGGCCCACACGGTCGAGCAGGTCGGCCGGCCGGAGCACCGTGTCGGCGATCTTCAGCTCCTTGAGCACCGTACGTGCCGCCGCCTCCTGCTCGCCGCGATCGACGATCGCGAAGCGGTCGGGATAGCCGAGCCGCGACGCATGACGCCGGAGGATCCGAACGCAGAGCGAGTGGATCGTGGAGATCTCGGGCTTCTCCTCGGAGCCCTTCTTGAGTCCCTTCTGGGCCCGGGCGAGCATCTCGCGGGCGGCTTTGTTGGTGAAGGTCACGGCGAGGATTCGCGACGGCTTCGCGCCTCGCCAGACGAGGTGGCCGATCCGCGCGATCACCACGCGGGTCTTGCCGGTGCCGGCGCCGGCGAGCACGAGCAGCGGACCGGGGGCGGCGTGTACTGCCTCGTACTGCGCCGGATTGAGGCCCGAACTCCGAGCGGCGGCCGGGGCGCGCCGGGCTGCCGGCGGGGCGTCCGGTTGGGCGAGATCGGACGGCGGGGCGTCCGCGGGGGACACGGTCGAGGATGGTGGGAGGGACATGGGCGGAATCTACCACACCGGTTCGTCGGCGCGGCGACGCCGCGAGGCTGGTCGGCACGGCGATGCCGCGAGGCGATGATCGTCTTGACGCCCGTGGCGCATGCGTCTCTATTTTTCGGCTTCGACCGCGGACGAAGCCCGCCCGCATGGTCGACCCCCGGAGACCGTTCGACATGCAGCCCACTGAGCTTGCCGAGATCGACGACAACGACCTCGCCCAGGCGACGATGTCGATCGTCGACCGGATTCGCCCGCACCTCACCATGATCCTCGCAGCCATCGGGATCGGGTTTGCCGCCATGGCGGCCTGGACGATGGTTTCCTCGCAGAAGGCGGCCGAGAAGTCGCAGGCGTGGGACGAGTGCCTCACCGCGCTCGCCACCCGCGATGCAGGCCGTCTCGGCGGAGTGGCCACCCGCTTTCCCGGCTCCGCGGCCGCGGTCTGGTCGCAGATCCTGCTGGCTGACAACGCGCTGGCCGACGGTGGACGAATGATCTTGGCCGACAAGGCCCAGGGCCGCTCCCGGCTCCAGGCCGCCGCTGACACCTACGCGGCGGTGATGTCCCAGCGTCCCGAGGCCCTTGCCGCGGAGCGTGCCACCTTTGGCCTGGCCCGCGCTCGGGAGGCCCTCGGTGAACTCGAGGCGGCCCGGCGTGGCTACGAGACGCTCGTGAAGGAGTACCCGAACAGCCCGCTCCGAGGCCTCGCCGAGACGCATGCTGCGGCGCTCGGCCGACCCGCAACCGTCGCTTGGTACGATTGGTTCGTCAAAGATGCCAAGCCTGCCTCCCCCCCAGCCGCCGAGCCCGCCACCTCCGGATCCACGACACCGGCCGGGTGACGAGGCGAGTTTCGTCGTCGCCGAAGAGCAGGCGGGCCAACGGCTCGACGTCTTCCTGGTGGCCGCTTTCCCGGCCTTCAGCCGCTCGTTCCTGGCCCGGGCGATCGATCGGGGCGCCGTCCGGGTTGACGGCCTGACGGCGCGGGCATCGCACAAGCTCCGGGGCGGTTCGCTCGTGCTGTTCACGGTGCCTCAGCCGCCGCGTGAGGGACCGTCTGCCGAGGAGATCCCGCTCGACTTCCTGCACGTCGATGCGTGGATGGCGGTGGTCAACAAGCCCGCGGGCATGGTGGTGCATCCCGCGAAGGGCAACTGGAAGGGGACGCTCTCCGGCGCGCTCAAGTGGCACCTGGAACGGGAAGGTGGCGGCCTGTCGACGGCGGGTGGCCCGACCCGGCCGGGCATCGTCCATCGGCTCGACCGCGACACCAGCGGCGTGATCGTGGTGGCGCGGAGCGAGGAGGCCCACCACGCCCTCGCCAAGCAGTTCGAGCAGCGGACGACCGCGAAGACCTACCTCGCGATCACGCAGGGCGTCCCGCGGTTCGACCGTGACGAGATCGACATGCCGATCGGCATCCATCCCTATCAGCGGGAGAAGATGGCGGTCCGCCGCGACCACTCGACCAGCCGTGAGGCCGTGACCAGGTACGAGGTGCTGGAGCGATTCCGGGCCGGCGCCCTCGTCCGCGTCACGCCGCAGACCGGCCGCACCCACCAGATTCGCGTGCACCTCGCCGCCATCGGCTGCCCGGTGCTCTGCGACGGCCTGTACAGCGGCCGCACGCTCATCGAGCCGGCCTTTCTCCGCCTTCCGGAAGGACCGCCGCTGCTCGAACGGCACGCGCTGCATGCGGCGAGCCTCGCCATCGATCATCCCACGTCGGGGGAGCGGCTCACGTTCTCGGCCCCGCTGCCGGCGGACATGGAACGGATGCTCGCGGCGTTGCGGTCGGCGGGGTCGGCCTGAGCCGCGGTGGTCAGGTCCGCAGGCGATTCCCCCTCGAGCAGGATCACCCGCGGCAGCGTGGAATCGATCACCCGGGAAAGGGCGATCACGAATCCTGCGGCACCGTCTCGCCAGCCACCCCGCAGCACGTAGCTCTTGGCGAAGGCGTTCAGGCCGCGGAGCGGCATCGTGATCAGGCTCGTCCGCTGCTTCTTGCCCCGCATGATCTCCGCCTTCAGGGGTGCGTAGCGGAGCGACCGGGCGAGCACGTCGCTGCACGAGTCGTAGCTGTAGTGGAGGATCGAGCCGGCCAGCAGGATCGGCGGACGTTGTGATTCCACCTCCTCGTGAACGCGCAGCGGCTTGAACGACGCGGTGCGACGGTTGAACAGCCGGAGCACGCGGTCGTCTCGCCACGGACCGTGGCGGACTTCGCGGCGACCGACGAAGGTCCGTCGTCGCAGCGCGTAGCAGGCGGCAGGATCGTCGCGGACGGCCGCACGGACGGCCAGCCGCGCCTCATCGTCGAGCACCTCGTCGGCGTCGAGCGATAGGATCCAGTCATGGCGGGCCAGTTCGACCGCCCGCCGCTTCTGCGGTCCATAGCCGAGAAACTCCTGATGCTCGACCCGTGCGGCCGCGGCCCGTGCGATCGCGACGGTGCCGTCGGTCGATCCGGAGTCGAGCACCAGCAGTTCGGCGCAGAAGTCGGCGGCCGCCAGCACCGCCGGCAGATGACGCTCCGCGTTTTTCGTGATCACCACCGCCGAGATCGGCGGCATGCCGTCGGGGGTGGCGATCGGCCGCAGAGAGGTCATGGTTTCGTCGGGGGCGGGGGCGTGACCGGTTCGTCGTGCCCAGCCCGCTCGCCGCTGCTCGGCGCCATCTGCAGGGGAAACTCGAGGACGAACGTGCTTCCCTCGCCGAGCCGGCTGGAGGCGTGGATGTCGCCGCCGTGCTCCCGGAGAATCTTGCGGCTCACGGTCAGGCCGAGCCCGGTGCCCTTGGACCCCTTCGTGGACACGAAGAGCGTGAAGATGTCGGCCAGCGTCTCGGGAGCCATGCCGGCGCCGTTGTCGGCAACCGTGATCCGCGTCATGCCCGCATCGCGGTCTACCGAGGCGGTGATCGTCACGGCGGCGTGCTCCCGTCCCTCCACGGCGTCGAGCGCGTTGGTGACCACATTGAGCACCGCCCGCGACATGCCGGATGGGTCGAAGAGCATCAGCGGCAGATCTGCCGGCGGTCGCCAGTGGATCGTCGCTCCCGACTCCGTCGCCCGTTGCTGCACGGTCTCCACGATGTCGTCGATCAGGGCCGCGAGGTCGGTCGGCAGCGGGTCGGGCTCGCGCTCCTTGCTGAAGGTGAGCATGTCCATCACCAGCGAGGAGATCTTGTCCTGGTTGCGGCGGACGATGTCCCAGCCCTTGTGGAGCACGCCGAGGTCGTCGTTTTCCAGCCCCATCTCCACGAGGTAGCTGCCGCCGCGGATCCCCTGGAGGATGTTCTTGATGTGGTGGGAGAGGGTGGCGATCGCCTGGCCCGTCGCCGCCAGCCGCTCCGACTGCACCATCGCGGAATAGTAGGTGGTGTCCTCGACCGCGAGGGCCGCCTGGTGGCCGATCGCGATCATCAGCTTGAGGTGGTCGTCGCTGAACCGCCGCTGCCCCTGGTTGACTGCCTCGATCAGCGGCGTGGTGGTGTCGACGTAGATCAGCCCGACGGTGTCGTAGCGGCCCCGCATCGGCACGCAGATCGCCTCGCGCACGCCCGTGCGCACCACGCTGTTGCCGGAGGCGAACCGGTCGTCCTCCTGGGCGTCGCTGGTGAGCACGCCCTCGTGGTGATCGAGCACGTAGTCGAGGATCGTGCGGCTGATCTGCATCGTGGCGGCGTCGCCGGCCTTGCGATCGCGGCGGGCCTTCGTGCGGAGTTCCCGGCTCTCGGGGTCGAGCAGCATGATGCAGCCGCGATCGGCCTCGACCCACTCGAAGACCAGTTGGAGGATCCGGCCGAGGAGTTCGTCGATGTCGAGCGTGTGGCTCACCGCCAGCGACGTGCGGTACATCACCTGGAGATTGCTGCGGGCCTTGGCCAGCCAGCGGTTCTGGGATTCCTCCGGTGCCGCGAGCACGATCGAATCATCCTCCCGGATCGTCCTCACGATCCGGGAGCCGTCGCCCGCGTCGGTGGTGGGCACGATGTCGACGGCGGCGAACATCTCGGGATCGTCGCCGTCCTTGGCGTAGATCAGGACGGTGCGGCCGAGGCGGATGCGGTCGCCGCTGGCAAGTTCGGAACGCTCGATGCGGGCGTCGTTGAGGAACGTGCCGTTGGAACTCTTGAGGTCGCCGAGAACGTAGGCCTGGCCCACCTGGCGAATCTCGGCGTGCCGTCGCGAGACCTCGTTGTCGTCCACCTGCACCGCGTTGCCGGCCTCGCGGCCGATGCTGATCGCCCCCTGATTGGCGTGGATGTCGAAGCGGGTGCCGCGATTGCGGCCCTGGATGACGAACAGCGACGGCACGGTGGGGTCGTCCGGGACGGTCGGGGGAATCGGTTGGACCTTGATTCTCTCACAGGGGGCAATCCTCTGGAAGCGAGGCTCGGCCGACCCCGCCGGTGGCGTAAAATGACGCCGGTGACATGCTGGACGTTCTGTGAGGAGGCGAGACGATGGTCGAGGCTGCCAAGGACATGGCTCTGGCCGCTGTGCGGGGGTCAATCGCGGCACTCATCGCCGTTGCAGGCATGGCGGCCTGCGGTGCGGACACGGCGACGGTGTCTGACGGGTCGGTCGCCGGGCGGCTTCGCGCCGCGGTGGAGTGGCTGGCCGCGCCGGAGCGGGAAGGGCGCGGCCCGGGCACCGGCGGCATTGAGGCCGCGGCCAGTTGGGTGGCCGAGCAGTTTCGGGGGATCGAACGGCTGCAGACCCGGCTCGTGGGCGACGGGCCGTTTCAGCCCTTCGAGATGACCCTCGAGGCCACGCTCGGGCCCGCGGACCGCAATGTCGTGGAACTCGTCGGACCCAAGGGTGCCGACGGCCGGCCGGTGGTCGTGCCCCTGGAGTTGGCCCGCGACTTCACGCCGCTCGCCGCCGGTGGGGGTGGGGAGTTTGATCTGCCGCTGGTGTTCGCCGGCTATGGGATCACCGCACCGGCGGAACACTACGACGACTACGCGCCGCTCGGCGCCGCTGCGAAGGGGGCGGCGGCGGTGGTCCTGCGACAGGAGCCGCAGAAGGACGACCCGCACAGCGTGTTCGAAGGCAACCAGGCCTCCCAGCACGCCGCGCTGGCCCGCAAGGTGGCCAACGCGTCGGAGCACGAGGCCGGTGCGGTGGTGTTTTGCAACGACGCCGACGCCGATGGCGACGCGCTGATGGCCTTCACGAGGGCGGGGGAGGGATCGAGCGGCCGCACGATGCCCGTGCTGCACCTGCGGCGGACCGCCGTGGATGATCTGGTGCGGCGGAGCATGGAGCGGTCGCTCGCCGATATTCAGAAGGGCATCGACGCCGGGCTCGAGCCGGCCAGCCGGCCGCTGGACGGCTGGCGGATCCGGGGCCGCGTGGCCATCGACCGCCGCGAGGCGACCTCCCGCAACGTGCTCGCGTTTCTGCCCGGCGCGGGACGGCCGGCCGCCGGCGACGCCCCGGCCATCGACGCCCGCGAACTCGTCATTCTCGGGGCGCACTACGACCACCTTGGCTACGGCGGTGAGAACTCGACCGCGCCGGGCGAGAAGGCGGTGCACCACGGCGCCGACGACAACGCCAGCGGCACCGCGATGCTCGTCGAGATCGCGAGGCGACTGGCTGCCGAGGCGCCCTTGCCACGGAGCGTGCTGTTCATCGCCTTTTCCGGCGAGGAGCGGGGGCTGCTCGGCAGCGGCCACTACGCGGCCAACGCGGTGCTGCCGCTCTCCGACACCGTGGCAATGGTGAACCTCGACATGGT
Organism: Pirellulales bacterium; assembly: GCA_040397625.1. GTDB lineage: Bacteria > Planctomycetota > Planctomycetia > Pirellulales > UBA1268 > QWPN01. The sequence goes on from JBBAVQ010000070.1 coordinate 7,985, forward strand.
CGGCCGCCTCGTCGACGACAAGGTGATCGTGCACGGCACGGGCACGGGCACCGGGCTCGAGGAGCTCGTGGATCGGCTGGTGGCGGAGCGCGGCCTCACGGCGGCGAAGGAGCCCGGCGGGTTCGGGCCGAGTGACCACGCCAGCTTCTACGCCAAGAAGGTGCCGGTGCTGCACGTGTTCACCGGATCGCACGGCGACTACCACCGCCCGAGCGACACGGCCGACAAGATCAACGTGCCGGGCATGGAAAGGCTCACCGACCTGGTCGCCGACATCGTCCGAGACCTGGCCACGCGCGGCGACCGCCCGGCCTACGTGGAGGTGGCCGCCCCCGCCTTCGCCCGCGGCGGCGATCGTCCCTACTTCGGCAGCATTCCCGACTTCGGCAATCCGGGGAGCGGCTACGCGATCTCGGGCGTGGCCAAGGAGTCGCCGGCCGCGAAGGGCGGACTCGAGGGAGGCGACCGCATCGTCCGTCTGGGCGAGAGCGCGATCACGAACCTGGAAGACTTCGACAGCGCGCTGCGCAAGCACAAGGGAGGCGATACGGTGCCGGTGGTGGTCGTTCGCGACGGCGTCGAGGTGACGCTCGATGTCACGCTTGGGCCGCCGAAGTGACACGCTGATCCATTGGGGCCGGAACGTGCGGCCGAAAGGTGATGCCACCCTGACGAGCCAAAGCCGGCTGCGGGACGGAACGAGGTGGCTCGCCAACGGCAGGATAGCCGACGCTCGCCATCCTCGCCCCGATCCCGCAGCCTGTCCGCGAGTGCGCTCAGGGCACGAAGTCAGCGAGGGCCTGATCATGCCCTGAGTGCAGGCTGCTGCATCACAGGTTGGAAACCTGTGCTACTGGGACGACGCGAGGGGCTGCCCATGCCCTGCCGCCGGCGTTGCTGACCAGCGGAGCCAGGATGGCGGAGCGCAGTCAGCATCGAGCGAGCGAAGGGCAGGGATGCCCGTAGCGAGCGTCCGGCGGCAGGGCGTGGGCAGCCTCGAGCCTGCGATGAACGCTGCAGGCCCCCATCGCTTACGCGATTGGGCTTCCTGAGGACGAGCGTCCGGCGGCAGGGCGTGGGCAGCCTCGAGCCTGCGATGAACGCTGCAGGCCCCCATCGCTTACGCGATTGGGCTTCCTGAGGACGAGCGTCCGGCGGCAGGGCGTGGGCAGCCTCGAGTCGGTGCGATGCGGGGGGATACCGGCCTGAAAAGCAGCTGTTTTTTCGTCGCGAAGTTGCCCTTGAGTCGGCGGGGGGCGGTCGCCATCATCCCGCCCGCGTCGGCATTCCCGGCGGCCACGGACGGCCGCCTCGGTGGGCCGGCCACCACTGGTCCGGCCCACGTTCCGCAAGCAAGGAGAGCATTCCGTGAATAGGCATCTGGCAATCTTCGCAGTCGCGGTCGCCGGGGCACTCGGTCAGACCGCTGCCCACGCCCAGGCGCAGCCCGCGCCGGCCGCTGCCCCCGTGGCCAGGGCTGCGGCGCCGGCCACCCACGTCGCCGTGATCGACGTGGGTTACATCTTCAAAAACCATACCCGCTTCAAGCAGGCGATGGACAAGATGAAGGACGAGGTGATGCAGGCCGAGAACGCCCTCAAGGCCGAGCGCGACCGGATCAACGGACTGATGGAGCAGCTCAAGGGCTTCAACGTCGGCACCCCCGAGTACAAGAAGCTCGAGGCCGAGGTCGCCAAGGCGCAGGGTGATTTCAGCGTCAATGCCCAGCTCCAGAAGAAAGACTTCATGGACCGCGAGGCGAAGGTCTACCTGCAGGTTTACACCGAGATCGAGCGGGCCGTGAGCCAGTTTGCCCGCGACAACGGGATCGCGGTGGTGCACCGGTTCGACGGCGACCCGGTCGATTCCGCTGACCGCAATCGGATTCTGGGCAGCATCACCAAGCCGATCGTCTACTACGATCCGCAGGTTGACATCACCCCCGACATCGCGCGGATGCTCAATGGCGCCGCCGTCGCCGGGACGCCCGCGTCGCAGCCCAAGCCCGTTCGCTGATCATCGGGCCGGCATCGATTCACCGTGCCCGGAGGGGCGTCGCAGGACGACCCTCCGGGCACGCTCCATCCTCCACTCGATCCGCATGCGCACCCAGCAGACCATCCGCCGCCCTGTCTCGGTTTCCGGTGCCGGGTACTGGAGCGGTCGTGAGGTGACGGTCGAGTTCGTGCCTGCTCCGGCCGGCGCCGGCGTCGTGTTCGTGAGGACCGACGCGGGTGGGCCGGTTCGCATTCCGGCCTCGGTCGCCCACCGCGTGGAGGCGACGGCTCGGACGAATCTCGCCGTGGCAGGCGTCCAGGTGCAGATGGTCGAGCATGCGGTCAGCGCCCTGGCGGGCCTGGGCATCGACTGCTGCCTCGTGCGGGTTGATGCGGAAGAGATGCCGGGGCTCGACGGCTCGTCGCGGGCGTTCGTCGAGGCGATCGATGCCGCCGGGCGCGACTCGCTCGCGGCTCCGGTCGAGCCGCTCGTCGTCGGCGAAGTGTGTCGGGTCGGTGACGACGATGCGTGGGTCGAGGTCTCGCCGCCGCAGTTCGCCGGCCTGTCGGTGGAGTACGAGCTTGACTACGGCCCGGGCCCGATCGGCCGGCAGACGCTCGCCCTTCGCGTCACGCCCGAGACCTATCGCACGGAGCTCGCGTCCGCCCGCACGTTCATCTCGCAGGACGACGCCACGCGGCTGCGGGAGGCCGGCCTGGCCACGACCGTGGGCTACGGCGACCTGCTGGTGTTCGATGCCGACGGTCCTGTGGGCAACTCGCTTCGCTGGCCCGATGAATGCGTCCGGCACAAGGTTCTCGATCTGGTGGGCGACCTGGCGCTCGTGGGGCGGCCGCTGCACGCGCACGTCCGCGCCCGCCGCAGCGGCCATCGCCTCAACGGTGCCATGGCCGCGCGGCTCGTGGCTGGTGAGGGGAGGCGGGCTTCAGCCTGATGCCGCATGGCAGACCACGACCAGCATGAAGACGAGCACGAGCCGGTCGCCGGCGCCGTGGGGCGGCCGCCGGAGATCCATCCCACGGCGGTGGTCGAGGACGGTGCGGCGATCGCCGACGACGTCACCATCGGCGCCTACTGCGTGATCTCGTCGGCCGCCACGATCGGCCGGGGCTCGGTGCTCGCCAATCACGTGACGATCTCGGGCAGGGTCGTGATCGGCGAACGCAACCGCATCTCTCCGAACTGCGTGATCGGTGGCGAGCCCCAGGACGTGAGTTACCGTGGCACGGACACCCGGGTCGAGATCGGCGACGACAACGTCATTCGCGAGGGTGTGACGATTAATCGGGCGACCGAGAAGGAGGGGGGGCTGACCTCGGTCGGCAGCCACAACTTCCTGATGGCCGCGTCGCACGTGGCTCACGACTGCCACGTGGGCGATCATGTGATCATCGCCAACGGTACGCTCCTCGGTGGCCATGTTCGCGTGCACTCGCGGGCCTCGCTCTCCGGCGTGGTGGCCGTGCACCACTGGGCCACGATCGGCGGCTGGTCGTTCGTGGCCGGGCTGTCGCGGGTGCTGCACGACGTGC
>JBBAVQ010000071.1:0-8112 GCA_040397625.1 Pirellulales bacterium
GTGCGCCCGAGGCCTTACGGCCTTCGGCTTATACGGACGGGCACTCGCTGCGAGTTGGATCGCGTGAACCACGTGCGGGCCGTATCACTCCACACCAAACGAAGCGAAGGCCGCCTCGGTGCTGCTGAGATAGTAGCCCTCGTCGAACAAACCCGTCCCCAGGAATTCGGAGAGGTCGAGCTGATCGACGAGGCCGTCGTAGTTGAAATCGCCGGCATTCCAGCCCACATCCACCAGATCCGGGACATCAATATTGGCGACGAACGCGGCCATGTCGGCGATGTCGATGACCCCATCGAGATTCGCATCACCGGCCGCCGCATAGGCGATCGTGACCGAATCCGGTGCGATCAGATAGCCCAACGCGCGTCCGCTCCCAGGAACCGCCGCCCGCGAGGTGAATCCGGAGGCGCCGTCCCACGTGCCTTCGTTGAAGCCGGCGATCAGCATCTGCCTCACCGTCGCTTCACTCACTCCGGTGCCAGCGAACGAAAAGCGGCCCGCTCCCAGATCGACCCGACCGAGCGGATCGATCGTGAGCGCTGGAAGCACGACCTCGCCGAGGCCCACGTCGAGCGTGACCCGCGCCCCGGCACGAACGTCGAGCCTGCCGCTACCAAGGGCGGCGACATCGCGGATGACAAGCTCGCCCTCCTCGACAATCGTGCCGCCGCTGTGGGAGTTCGCTCCGGTGATGACCAGCGTGCCGCCGCCCCGCTTGATCAGCGCGCCGGCGCCCACGCGTCCACCCGACTCGGTCAGCGTCTGGCCAGCCGCGATGCTGATGATCTGGTCAACGGTCGTCGTGACGGTGACCCGGCCCGTCACGAACAATGCCGATGCGGCCACCGTGGACGTCGCCGCCGCCGCCGGCGCCGTGAACAGGCCCGTGGATGTGATCGCCCCGCCACCCGACACCAGCCACGTCAGCGACGGCTGCGTGGCGAGTGGGTTGGCAAACTGATCGAACGCCACGGCGGAGAACTGCTGCGTGCTCCCGACCGTCAGCGTCGCCGTTCCGGGCGATACGGCAATCGTCGTGATCTTCTGATTCACGGCGACATTCACCGTCGAGGTGACCGTCGCACCGCGAACGTCGGTGATCGTGACGGTAAACACGTAAGCACCGGACCTGGAGAACGTGGCCACCACGCTCTTCGCGGCGTTCGTGCCATTTCTCGAATAAGAGACCGCCCCCGGGCCGGCGGCCGTCCAGGTGTAGGTGAGCGCCGGCTCGCCGCCATCGTCCACCCCCAAGGCCGAGAGCGTGGTCGTCTTGGTAGTCACCGTGGTCGGCGAGGCAGCGGCGGGTGTCGCGACGGTCGGAGAGTCGTTCGGCGGCAGCGTGATGGAAACCGTGGCCAGACCCGCTACCTGGCCGGCAGACGCCGTCACAGTGGCTGTAGCGGCCACGCCCGGGGCCGTGAACAGGCCCGCCGACGTGATCGCGCCGCCCCCCGACGTGGCCCACGTGAACGTCGGCTGAACAGCGAGGGCAGTGCCAAACTGGTCTTTCGCGGTGGCCGAAAACTGCTGCGTGGCTCCCGCAATCAGGCTGGCTGTGGCGGGTGACACGATGACGGTGGTGATGGTGGCGGAGACAATCACGTCGACTGAGGATGTGGTCGTCAGGTCGTCGGCATCACGAATCGTAACCGTGAGCCTGTAGGCCCCCGCCTCGGAGAAGGTTGCCCACGACGTCTTCGCCGCGTTTGTGCCGTTGACGGAGAACACCACTGCCGCCGGCCCCGTGGAGGACCAGGTGTAGGAGAGACCCGTCTCACCGCCATCGTCGGCGCCAAGCACCGACACCGCCGTCGTGGTGTCGGCGATCATCACGGGCGATGCCGAGGCCGACGCCGCCACCGTCGGGGCATACACGGCCACGGCGGTCGTGACCATCGCGGTCCCGAACACGCTGCCGGCGGTCGCCTTCACCGTGCTTGTCGAGGCGGACGACGGCGCCGTGAACAATCCGTTGGAGCTCACCGTTCCACCACCCGTCACCGACCACGCAAACGCTGGCTGTACAGCCAGCGGTTTCCCAAACTGATCGGTCGCGGTCGCTGAAAGCTGCGCCACGCCGTCGGTGACGACAGCCACCGTCGCGGGCGAGACGAGCACTCCAGTGAGCGTCTGCGACACGGTGACATTCACCGCCGACGTGGTCTTCAGGCCGCCGGTGTCGGTGATGGTGGACGTGAGCGTGTAGGCGCCTGCCTGGGCGAACGTCGCCACCGTGCTCTTCGCGGCATTCGTGCCATTCACTGAAAACGCCACCGCGGCAGGGCCCGCGGCCGACCAGGTGTAGGACAGGTTGGATTCGCCGTGGTCGTCGCCGCCGAGCACCGCGAGCGTGGCCGTGGTGCCCGTGACAACCGTTGGCGACGCCGATGCCGCAGTGGCCACCGTCGGGGCTGCGTTGCTCACCGTCACGTTCGTGAACGTGGACTTGTTGAGCAGTGTGCTGCTGTTGCTGTTCGCCGAAAGCCCGATGAGAACGCTCGACGCCATCGAGACGGTGACGCTGCCGACTTGCGTCCAGGTCGCGCCGTCGGACGACACCGACCCCGTGAGCGAGTTGCCCACGCGGACGAGCCTCACCCAATAGGGCGCCGCCAGACTTGCGGGCCCGGCGATGCTCGTGCTCGAACCTCCAGTGTTCGAGCGATACTGCATCGCCACGCTGTTGGAGGGCGACACCACCATCATCGCATGCCTGGAGTTCGACGCCACCGACTCCCGGATCATCACTCCGATCTTCGCCCAGCCACCGGTGCTCTCGATGCTGGCGACGCGAGCCACAATCGAGCCGTCGCCCACGAGCGGTTGGTAGGTGTAGCGAAAGGCATCGGACGTGCTCCAAATGTCGGAGCCGCTCGACACGACCGTAAACGTGCCCGACGAGAGGCCCGCCGCACCCGTCCCCGGAATAGTACCGATGTCGGCGGACGTCCACGGCGCGGGCAGCCCCGTCGCCGCGGGTGCGGCGGCGAAGATCGGCAGCGCCGGGTTCACGCCTTCGGACACCGCGTTGGTCGCGATCACGCGGTAGTAATACTCGCCCAGGGCCGAGACCGTGGTGTCGGAGTAGGTGAGCACGCCGGTGCCCACGGAACCCAGCGTCGAGAAGGTGCTGCCGTCGGTGGATCTCTCGATCCGATAGCCTGTTGCCGCCGTGACGGCGGTCCATTGGATGCCGATTGCCGACGACGTCTTCGACGTGAACGACATCGTCCCGACCGCCTGCAGCCTCGTGCTGCCCGAGATCACGGTTGCGACGGAGTCGCCGTAGGGACTCATCGGGGTGATGCGAAACCAGTAGTTCGTGCCGGTAGAAAGACCGGTGGCCGAATAACTCGGTACGTTGGTGCCAACCGTGGCAATCTGCGTGAAGGTGACGTTGTCGGTCGAACGCTCGATGCGATAGCCGGCGTCGCCGCTCTTGTCGCGCCAGTTAAGAACCACCTGCGAAACGGTCAGCGACGTGACCGTCGCACTGGTCACGGCACTCGGACGATTGATGGCACTGACGACGCCGGAGGCGGCCGACTCACTCGCCGCGTCCGTCGCCCGCACCCGGTAGAAGTAGCGCATCGAGCCGGCGAGGCTGCTGTCGGTCCAGGTCGTCGCAGTCGAAATGGCCGTACCGGCATCGGCGAACTCGATTCCGTTGGCCGACCGCTCGATCGCGTAGCCCGTGGCTCCGGGGACGGCCTGCCACGACACCGCCAGCGCCGTGCCCGTGCCCCGCGTGACGGCCACGCCGGACGGGGCGTCGAGGGCGTTGGTCGCGGGGACGGCGTTGAGGGTGCCGGCGAGGGAAACGTTGGTGAATTTGGCGACGTTGATCTTCGCCGCATCGTGGGCTGAGGAAAGCAGGCCGATGTACACCGTCGATGCCATCGAGACCGTGGCCGAACCGACGGTCGTCCACGATATGCCGTCCGCCGAGCGAGACGCCGTGATCAGGTTGCCCGCGCGAACAAGCCGAACCCAGGTGGGGGTGAACGTCGCGGCGGTGCCGTTGACGCTCGTCGACGTTCCACCGGTGCTCGTACGGTAGACCAGCTGCGGACCACTGGTCGCACTGGTCACCATCGCCATGTGCCTGGAGCCGGCGGTGAGCGTCTCGCGAATCTCGACTCCTACCTTCGACCAGGCATTCGTGTTCTGGTTCTGCGTCACGCGGGCGACGATCGAACCGTCGCCGGTGAGCACCTGGTAGGCGAAGCGGAAGCCGTCAGCAGTGCCGTAGACGTCAGCCCCCGACCCGGCCACGGTGAACGTGTCGGTCGCGGCGTCGTAGCCGGCGTAACCTGGGCTGCCGACGCTGCCCACGTCGGTCGATCCCCAGCCAGCCGGGAGGTCATTCACTGTCAGGTCATACATCCCCACATCACCGTAATCGCCGTGGCTCGAGACCGAGGCGTACCAGGTGCCTGTGCCCACCGGCAGCACAATCTGCTGGTCATTGGCCGCGCCGTCACTCGCCGCAACCAGCACGCCGGAGTTGTCGTAGATCTCAAGCTTGGCATCGAGCCCGGAAGGCTTGGTGGGGACGACCGAGATCAACGCCCCTCCTGTTCCCACCGTGAAGGAGAAGGTATCCACGTCGGCCATCCGCTCGATGATGCCATTCACGCTCCGGCTGCCGGATGTCGCGGCGAGGGCCTGCGCCGTGGCGATGGTGCCACCGTAATCATCGGTGCGAAAGCCGTCGCCACCAGCGGTCTGGCGGGCCTTGATCTTGCCTGCGATCACCGCGATGTCGTCCTGCAGGCTGCTCGCCGAATTTGCGGGATGGCCGATGAACCACTTGTGGATGTTCTGGGCGTAGTCAACGCCCATCAGCGGACCGTGAAGCAGGTCGTAACCGGACGAATACTCGGCCGTCTTGTTGCCGAGGAGGTCATAGTTCGACTGGTGCTGCAGGCCGAAGTTGTGCCCAACCTCGTGCACGATGCCCGAGACTCGCGTGCGGGCGTCACCTGCCTGGTTGAAGGACTGCGGCGAGGTGTTCGGAAACACGCCGACGTAGCTGTAGCCACCCGAGATGGAAGGGCTCGAGACGTGCCAGGCGAACGGCACCGTGGGCTTCACGGTGGTCACGTCCACATTGAACATCGAGAAGTAGACCGAGACCTGCCGCCACGCCTCGGTGATCGTGGCCGCCTCGGTGGCATTGAAGGTCGCGGGGTCCCCATCCACGTCGTAGGCGGCGTTGGCCCCCTCGCCGTCAAAATCGAGGTAGATCGCGGTCGGAGCACCGGGCAGGCCGTGGAGTTCCGGCAGGCCATTGGCGGCGGTCGCCGTGGCGACGACCTCGCCGCCGAGCGTCGACAGGGTGCCGGTGGATGACGCGAGATTGACCGCAAACGACTCCGCCAGGTTCGTCTGCAGCACGGTGGCGGTCGCGGAAGGGGGTGTTGCGGAACCCCCCGTCAGCCACGCCGGCTCGACGAAATCGACGACATGCGTGGCGCACAACGCGTGCCGAACCTCGAGCCGCTCCAGCCTCAAGCCGTGCCGCCCTCGGCGTGACCGGCGAGCCGATGGCCGGCCAGCAGGACAACCGTCCGCTGCTCCGCCCCGGGCATGGTTGCGCATGACGCCTCTCGCGATGCCGAACCCCGACAACCCTCAGAATAAGCCCTGGAATGGGGGGTCGCCAGAGCGTGTTCGCACCCGCCGCCGGGCGTTGGAAACCCGGGCCACACCCGCTATTCTGCCGTCGGAACTCCGTTTCCGCCCGTTTTCGTCCTCCGCCTCCCCCCGAGAATCAGACCCGATGTCGACCACGACCGCCCCTGCCGACGCCGCCGACCCCTGGTTTCAGGACCGATTCGCCCAGCGGATCGGCGGATCGCAGTTTGGGAAGGGCACCGAAATCTACAAGTTCGAACTCATCAAGCGGGCCAAGCGGAAGGCCATCGCGGACCATCCCGAGCGGCGGATGCTCGACTTCGGCATCGGCGAGAACGACGAAATGGCTCCGGCGAACGTGCGGGCCGTCATGAAGAAGGAGGTCGATCGCCCCGAGAACCGCGGCTACGCCGATAACGGCATCGCCGCCTTCAAGGAGGCCGCCGCCGCCTTCATGCAGCGGGAGTTCGGCGTCGCGCTCGATCCCGTGACGGAGGTGAACCACTGCATCGGCTCGAAGACGGCCTACGCGATGCTGCCTGCCGCGTTCATCGACCCGGGCGACGTCACGCTGATGACGGTGCCCGGCTATCCCGTCGCCGGCACCGCCACACGCTGGTATGGCGGAGTCGTCCACCGACTCCCGCTCGTGCCCGAGAACGACTTCTTCCCCGACCTCGACGGCATCCCCGCCGACGTGCTCGCCAGGACCAAGATGCTCGTGCTTTGCTATCCCAACAGCCCCACCGGCAAGACCGCCACCCGCGAGTTCTACAAGCGGGTGATCGACTTCGCGCATCGGCACCGCGTGGTGGTCGTGCAGGATGCGGCACACATCATGCTCTCCTACGACGACAAGCCGCTCTCGTTTCTCTCGGTCGATGGCGCGAAGGAGGTGGGCGTCGAGGTGCACTCGATGTCGAAGGGCTTCCACATGATCGGCTGGCGGATGGGCTGGGTTTGCGGGCACGAGCGGATCGTGCGGGCCTTCGCCGACATCAAGGACAACAGCGACTCGGGGCAGTTCATGGCGATCCAGAAGGCCGCGGCCGCGGCCCTCGCCGACCCCGACATTCCGCGGCAGGTGCGGGAGAAATACCGCCGCCGCCTGGAGAAGCTCGTGGGCGTGCTTCGCGCGTCGGGCTTCGAATGCGAGATGCCGGGCGGCACCTATTTTCTCTACGCGAGAAGCCCGAAGGGCGCCGGCGACCGTGTCTTCAACACCGCCCAGGACGCCAGCCAGTTTCTGATCCACGACCTGTCGATCTCGACGGTTCCGTGGGACGACTGCGGCGCCTACCTGCGATTCTCGGTCACGTACGAGGCGGAGGATGACACCGCCGAGGACGACCTCATGGCCGAACTGCACGCCCGCCTGCAGCGATCCCGGCTGAAATTCTGACCCGGCCCGCTCGCGCCGCCAACCGCCCGTCCCGGAGACTGCCTGCCAATGTCGCGTCCCACAGTCATCGCCTCGTGCCTCGTCGCCTTGCTCTGCGGCATTGCGATTGTCGCGCCTCTCGCCGGCTGCAGCGGTGCCGCGAAGAAAAAGGGCCCGCTCACGATTGCCGAACGGATCAAGAAGGCCAGGGCCGACAAGTCGCCGGGCGGACCGGCACGGGAGCTGACGAAGGTGGCCCGGCTTCAGGCCAAGTCGAATGACAAAACGGGTGCGATCAGGACCCTCACCGAGGCCCGTGGCACGATCGGCGACGACGCCGACGCTGCGATCTACGCCCCACGCCTGGTTGACATCGCCGCTGCCTTCACGGTCGTCTCGGAAAAGAGTTCGGCCCGTGAGGCGATCAATACGGCGGCCACCATGGCCGAGCGGCTCGACGACCCGGTCGCCCGGGTGGGCGTGTTGGCGAAGATCGGCGAGGTCTGCGGCTCCAAGGAGGCGGGCCTCGGGGACTCGACACACGCGAAGAAGATTCTCGCGGAGGCAGCCGCTCTCGCTGCGGGCGATGGCATCAGCGACCGGTTTCGGTCGCAAGCACTGGCGGCAGTCGCCCTTGGATACGCCAACGCCGGCCTTGCCCGTGATGCCGACGCCGTGACCGAGCAGCTCGAATCGCTCGCCGACAGCCTGCAGGATCTGCGGCCCAAGGCCGAGGCCCTCGCCGCCGCAGCCAACGTGCGGGCTCGCAGTGGCGCCCAAGACAAGGCGACAGCGCTCCTCGCCGAGGCTGCCAAGGCGGCGAAGGCAATCGACGGACCGGCCAACCAAACCTTCGCGCTGCTCGCCGTGGCGCGGGCGATGATGGCGGCCGGCGACACGGCCGGCGCGACGGCCCTCACCGCCGAGGCGGAGAAAACGGCGGCAAAGATCGGCGACCCAGAGCAGCAGAAGGAAGCGCTGCAGGACGTGCGCGCCGTCCAAGCCGAAGGCCGTAAGGCCTCGGGCGAACAACGCTAAACGCCGCGCCTGTTCTGGTCGCACCCCACGCCTCACGGCGTTGGGCG
>JBBAVQ010000071.1:8212-11402 GCA_040397625.1 Pirellulales bacterium
GAGCACGCCTCTCACGCCTTGCCCGACACCACCTTCAGCGCCTCGAGCGCCAGCTTTCGTGCCTCCGCGTGGTCTACGATCGGCTCAGGGTAGTCGCGATCACCGCCAACCCACTGCTTCACGTACTCGCCCTCGGGATCAAACTTCTCCTGCTGGCTGGTGGGGTTGAAGATCCGGAAATACGGCGCCGCATCGGCCCCGCAGCCCGCCGCCCACTGCCAGCCAAGCGTGTTGGCAGCGAGGTCGGCATCGACGAGCGTGTCCCAAAACCACTTCGCACCCTCCAGCCACGTGATGCGGAGGTCTTTGACGAGAAAGCTCGCCACGATCATCCGCACGCGGTTGTGCATCCAACCGGTCGCCCAGAGCTGCCGCATGCCGGCATCGACGATCGGAAAGCCCGTGCGTCCCTTCTGCCAGGCACGAAGGCCGACCGGGTCATTCGCCCATGGAAACCTGGCATAGTCGGCCCGCAGCGGTGCGTTTGACGTGTGTGGAAAGTGATAGAGCAGATGATTGGCAAACTCCCGCCAGCCGAGCTCGCGGAGATAGGCCTCCGCGCCGCCAGCCGAGATCTTCGCCGCGGGCTTGCCCCCCACCGCCTCGCGAACGCCATGCCAGACCCGCCGCGGCGAAATCTCACCGAAGTGGAGGTGAGCCGACAGGCTGCTGGTGCCATCGTGATCGGGGCGGTCGCGGCCGGCCGCATAGCCCTGCAGGGCTTTTTCGAGAAAATGATCGAGCCGCTTTCCAGCCCCCGCCTCGCCGGGCGTCCACGTCTTCCGCATCGTCGCGGCCCAGTCGATCGTGGGAAGAAGATCGAGCGACTCGATCTCGAGGCTCTTGAGCGACTGCTCGACACCTCGCAGCCGCCGCGGTGCAGCCACCGGCTCCGCGGGCTCTTCCTTCGCAAGCAGCGCCCTCCAGAAGGGTGTGAACACCTGATACGGCTTTCCCTCCTTCGTGGCCACCCGCATCGGCTCGAAGAGGAGCGAACCATTGAAGCTCTCGGCCACGAGGCCGTCGTCCGTGAGCGCCTTCTTGATCGCCGTATCGCGGGCGATCACGGCCGGCTCGTAGCGACGGTTCCAGGCGACGTGGGTCGCGCCGGCCTCCTTCGCGACGGCCCGCAGCGCACCGAGCGATGGTCCCTTCCGGATCACGAGCGGTGCGCCCGCCTTCGCCAAACCCGTCGCCAGCCGCTCGAGCGACTGATGCAGCCACCACCGTGAGGCCGCACCCGGCTCCCAGGGATGCTCCTCGTCTGCCGCCCAGATGAACACGGGCACGACAGCCCCACGTTCCGCTGCCGCCAGCAGCGCCGGGTTGTCATCGAGCCGCAGGTCGCTTCGAAACCAGACGATGGTCGTAGGTGCGGTGGACTTCGGCATGCGTCTTCTCCGGTGGCCGCCGAGAATACCCGATCACAGGTGGCGGACACTGCGTCCCGAGCGCTTTATGCCTACGCCGGAGCTCCCGCTCACAGCCGTGCTCCCTCACTACCTCCTGGCGGCGTGGCAAGCGCCGCGTGGAGGATCTCCACGGGGTGGAGCGCTCGCCGGCCCGTGCCGTCGGCAATCTGGTGACGGCAGCTGGTCCCGGGCGCGGCGATCAGCGTGAGCCGCTCCGCCGACCGCACGAATGGAAAGAGAACCAGTTCGCCGATCCTCATCGAGATCGAGAAGTGCTCGTGGCCATAGCCGAACGAGCCCGCCATTCCGCAGCAGCCGCTGGGGATCATCTCCACCGAGTAGTTCTGCGGCAGGCGCAGGATCTCGGCCGAGTCGGCGACACTCGACAACGCCTTCTGGTGGCAGTGGCCGTGGAGGGCGATCCGCCGCGCAACGGATGTGAAGGCATCGGTGCTGATCCGGCCGCGCCGGGCCTCGCGGGCCAGAAACTCGTCGATGAGCAAGGCTCGGCCTCCCAGCCGCCGAGCCGCAGCCGCGAACTGCACGGGCACGAGGTCAGGATACTCGTCGCGAAACGACAGGATCGCCGACGGCTCGATGCCCACCAACGGCGCCTCGTCGGTGATCACAGGGTCGAGGAGTTCAACGTTTGTCGTCGCGAGCTCGCGGGCGGCCCGCACGAGCCCCGTGGAGAGCTGGGCACGACCGCTATCCACGTGCCGCGGCACCACGACTTCGTAGCCGAGGGCCTCGAGCAGTTCCACCGCCTTGATCCCGATGTCGGCGTCGAGCGTGTCGGTGAACTCGTCCACAAACAAGTGCACGCGGCCGTTCGGGGCCGCCCCGCGCGGAGGCCGCCGTCGGAGCCACGCCGAGAGCGTCGTCCGCGGCAGCGTGGGAAGCGATCGCCCGAGCGCGAAGCCGGCCGCCAGCTTCACCACCTGCGACACCAGCGGCGCCCGGACCATGAGGTTGTAGGCCCACGGCACCATGGCCGCTCGGCGAAGCATCGCGGCGGAACCGGCGACGAGCCGGGCCCGCAGCGGCACGCCGTGGGCGTCGTGCCAGTGCTGCTGCCACTCCGCCTTGAGCCGTGCCATGTCAACATTCGACGGACACTCGCTCTTGCAGGCCTTGCACGAGAGGCAGAGGTCCATCACCTCGGCGAGTTCGGGCTGCCTCCACGGATTGGCATCGGCGGGCGTACCGGAGAGTGCCTGGCGAAGCACGTTGGCCCGGGCTCGGGTGGTGTCCGCCTCGTCGCGCGTCGCCATGTAGCTCGGGCACATCGTGCCGCCGGCGTGGTGCGACTTGCGGCACTGCCCCACGCCGGTGCACTTCTCGGCCGCCCGCAAGACGCCGCCAGTATCGGCGAAGTGAAAGAGCGTCTCGTGCCGCGGCGGCGCCTCGCCGGGAAGGATCCGCAGGGATGTATCCATCGGCGGCGTGTCGACGATCTTGCCGGGATTCAAAATACACTGCGGGTCAAACGCCCGCTTGACGCGAACGAACAGGTCGTAGCAGGCGTCGCCCACCATCGAACGGATGAACTCGCCCCGGAGCCGGCCGTCGCCATGCTCGCCACTGAGCGAGCCGCGATACTTCTTGACGAGCGCCGCCACGTCGGTGGCCACGTCGCGAAACATTTTCAGGCCGGCCGGCGAGTGGAGGTCAAAGAGCGGCCGCAGGTGGAGTTCGCCAGCGCCGGCGTGGGCATAGTGGATGCAGTCGATGCCATACTTCTCGGCGAGCAGCCGGTCGAACTCGGCGATGTAGGC
>JBBAVQ010000072.1:0-2258 GCA_040397625.1 Pirellulales bacterium
TGTAGAGTGCCTGCCCCTTGCCGGGCTTCACGAAGTTGCACTCGATCATGATGTACGGGTCGCCATCGATCTGGACCTTGAGGCCCTTCTTGAACTCGCTCGTGTTGTAGGCTGGCACTGCTAATCGACGCTCCTGTGGATGGTCCGTTTCTCTCTGGCGACCGACGCCCGTATCCTTTCAACGTGCGTCCAGCGTGGCCGCGAGGCTCGAACCTGTCAACTTCCGCCGGCCGTTCCCGATGCCGACCGCCACCATCGTCCGCGATACCACTTCGACGCTCTCCGGCTGGCAGCAGGAACTGGCCGCCGCGATCCGCGATCCGGCCGAACTCTGCCAGATGCTCCGGCTCGACGCGGCGGTCGCCGCAGCGGCACGAACGGCGACCGGGCCTTTCCCGCTGCTGGTGCCCAGGGCGTTTGCGGCGCGGATGCGGCCAGGTGACCCCCGCGACCCCCTGTTGCTCCAGGTACTGCCGCAGGCCGCCGAGACCGCGGACGTCGCCGGCTGGTCCGCCGACCCGCTTCGCGAGGCCGATGCGATCGCCGCGCCCGGCCTCGTGAGGAAGTACGCCGGCCGCGGCCTGCTGCTGGTGACCGGCGGCTGCGCCGTCAACTGCCGATACTGCTTTCGGCGCGAGTTTCCCTACGCGGCCAGCGGCGCCACCCGGCGCGGCGTGGAAGCCGGCCTCGAGGCGATCGCCGCCGATGAGACGCTCACCGAGGTGATCCTCTCTGGCGGTGACCCGCTCCTCGCCGACGACGACTTCCTCGGGGACATCGTCGCCCGACTCGATCGCATCCCGCACCTCCGCAGGCTGCGGATCCACTCGCGGCTTCCCGTCGTGCTCCCCGCCCGCGTCACCGCGGGGCTCACCCGCGTGCTGGCGGCATCCCGGCTCTCCCGGGTGATCGTGATCCACGCCAATCATCCGGCGGAACTCGATGCGGCGGTGGCCGGCGCGGTTCAGGCCCTCGCCGCCCTGCCGGCGATCATTCTCAACCAGGCCGTCCTTCTCGCCGGCGTCAACGACTCGGCCGAGACCCTCGCAGCCCTCTCGGAGAGGCTCGTCGAAATCGGCGTCAGCCCCTACTATCTGCACCTGCTCGATCGCGTCACCGGCGCCGCCCACTACGACGTGCCGGTGGAGCGGGCCGAGGCACTCCACCGCCGGCTCCGCGACATGCTGCCGGGCTACGCCGTGCCCCGGCTCGCCCGCGAGGTGCCTGGCGAGCCGGCAAAGGTCTGGATCGCATGAATTGTCATTGCCCCCCGATCGCCCGTCACGCGGAGAACGTCTCATGAGAATGCTGATCGCCGTCGATGGTTCAAAGCCCGCTCTCGATGCGGTCCGCATGGCCGGGCGGCTTCTCGACCCCGCCGCCGACCTCGTCGCGCTGTACTACTCCCCCCGCGAACTCGAAAAACGGGTTCCCCAGGCCTCACGGTCGATCATCGGCGGAGCCGCGGCCGCGGTGTTCGACGACGCCCGGGCGGCGTTGCCGGCCGACGTCGCGGCACGGGCCGAGTTCATTCAGAGCGACGCGGCGGCTGCGGCCGGCATCCTGGCTTCCGCCTCGAACTGGCAGGCCGACCTGGTGGTGGTGGGTGCCCGCGGCCACAGCGGCCTGCAGAACTTCCTGCTGGGGAGCGTATCGCGGGGAGTGGTGCATGGAGCCGATCGCCCGGTGCTGGTGGTCCGGGCGGAGGCAGCCGCCGATCGTGGCCTGAAGGTGCTCGCCTGCCATCATCCCGCGAGCGCCACCGCGGTCGCCAAAGCCCTCGGCCACGTGCGTTGGCCCGCCGGCACCGAAGGCCTCGTGATCGGCGTAGCTGAGTCGCTGCTCGCCGGGCCGCTGCCCTCGTGGCTCGAACACCGCGTCCGCGATCCCGACACCGCCTCGGTCGCGCAGGCCTGGCAGCAGGAGCACGACGCGGAGGTGACCGTGCTCGGAGGCACGCTCGACGCATTCGCCGCCACGCTGCCACCCGCGTTTCGGTCGGCGAAGCCGATCGTGGCCCAGGGCAATCCCGGCGACACCATCATCGCGACGGCGAAAGACCGGGGGATCGACCTGATCGCGCTCGGCCGCACGCCGTCCGATCCGCTGTCGCGCTGGCTGATCGGCAGCACCTCGGAGGCAGTGTTCGGCCGCGCCACCGCGAGCGTGCTGATCGTTCCGGTCGAAAAGTAGCACAGGTTTCCAACCTGTGCCGATCATGCCGCAGGTTGAAAACCTACGCTACAAGGCAAGAACCG
>JBBAVQ010000072.1:2358-9649 GCA_040397625.1 Pirellulales bacterium
GCTACAAGGCAAGAACCGCTTCCGAAGTAGCACAGGTTTTCAACCTGTGCCGATCATGCCGCAGGTTGAAAACCTACGCTACAAGGCAAGAACCGCTTCCGAAGTAGCACAGGTTTTCAACCTGTGCCGATCGTGCCGCAGGCTGAAAACCTACGATCCTGGCGCGATCTTCAGATGTAATACATCGAGTCGCCGGTCGGCTTACAGCGGGCGGCGAGGCTCGCGATCGTGATCTCGGCAAGCGCCTCCGCCTCGGCGTCCGCGGCCTTTTCCCAGGCAGCGGCCAGCACGGCAGCGGTCCGAGACTTTTTCCCCATGTCCACCGACAAGGGGGCCACGGCATCCGCCGGCCCCTCGACGGCATCGCGAACGTCCTGGAGCGTCACCTTGTCGGCGGGCTTCGCCAGCCGGTAGCCGCCGGCGGCCCCGCGGATGCTCGCCACGATGCCGGCGGCCTTGAGCTGCAGGAGAATGTGGACGAGAAACCGTGGCGGAACTCCCTGCGCCGCGCAGATCTCGCGGATCCGCACCGGGGCCGGGGCGTCAACTCGCCTCGCCAACTCCACGGCAGCCAGGGCCGCGTATTCCGTCTTGGCGGAGAGACGCATCGCGAAGTCCCTTTCATCAGCGTGAGTGCAGGCCACATTCGGTCTTGGCGGAGCCGCTCCAGCGGCCGGCCCGTTCGTCCTCGCCCACGGTGACGGCACGAGTGCAGGGCGCGCAGCCGATGCTCACGTAGCCCTTGTCATGCAGCGGGTTGTAGGGAACGTTCTCCTTGATGATCGCGTCCCAGACCTTCGCCTTCGTCCAGTTGGCCAGTGGCGAAACCTTCACGACGCCGAACTTGTGGTCCCAGCCCACGATCGGCGCGGTGGCACGGTCGGGGCTCTGGTCGCGACGGATGCCGCTCATCCACGCGTCGTAGTTCGCCAGCACCCGCGTGACGATCGAGAGCTTCCGTTCGCCACAGCAGCGGTCGGGATCGGTGCGATAGATCGGCCCGCCGTGCACGCGTTCATACTCTTCGACGGTGGTCGCGGGCTTCTCGAGCACCACGTCGATGCCATACCGCCTGGCGATGCGGTCGCGAAGCTCGAGCGTCTCCTGAAACTGGTAGCCCGTGTCGAGATTGAAGACATAGGTCGCCGGCGCGATCGCCGCGAGCCAATGGATGATCAGGCATCCCTCGGGGCCGAAGGCCGTGGCCATCGTGAGCTTGCCGCCGAAACGATCCACGGCCCAGCGAATAATCTCTGGGGGCGTGGACGACTCGAGCGACCGGCTCGCCCGCGCCAGGTCTTCCCGGATTTCGGGCGTCGGCTGACGAACGTCTGGCTGCTCAACAACGGCTGCCGGCACCATGCCAATACCTTACCTTGTTGCTCAACTATGAGATGAATTCTACTTCGATTCTCTGAATCGTCCAAGTCGAGGGGGTGCATCGCGTCCAATCCCGTGCAAGCCGCAGGGTTTCCCGACGTTTCCCGCCTTCCACGGCCGCCCCTCGCCATCCCTGGTCAAAAACGCACAATCGCGACCTCGGCGGTCACACATTCCGCGGCAGGTGGGAGCAAGTCATGGCACGCAACGTGGCTCTGGCGGTCGATCTGGGGGCCTCCAGCGGCCGCATCGTCTCCGGCGTCTTCGACGGTCGAATCCTCGAACTGGAAGAACTCCACCGCTTCGAAAACGGCCCCGTGGCCATGGGTGGCCAACTCGTCTGGGACCTGCCCCGCCTCTGGCATGAGGTCGTCGTCGGCCTGCGGTCGGCGGCAACCCGCCACGGCCGGTCGATCGCCACGGTCGGCGTCGATACCTGGGGCGTCGATTTCTCGTTCCTCGGGCCCGACGGCTGCCTGCTGGCCAATCCGGTGTGCTACCGCGACGCCCGCACCCGCGGCATGCTCGCGGCGGCCGAGCAGGTCGTATCGCGGGCCGACATCTTCGCGGCCACCGGCCTGCAGTTCATGGAGCTCAACTCGCTCTACCAGTTTCTCGCGCTGCAGGCATCCCACTCGAGCGTGTTGGCGACAGCCGACCGGATGCTGATGATTCCCGATCTCTTCCACTGGCTCCTCTCGGGCGAGCAATCCAACGAACGCACCAACGCGTCCACCACCCAGTGCTACGACCCGCAGACGGGCGACTGGGCCTTTCCGATGCTCGACCGCTTCGGACTGCCGCGGCGGGTGTTTGGGTCGCTCGCCAACCCCGGCACCGATCTCGGCGAACTTCGCGGCGACGTGGCGGCGGAAACGGGCCTCACCGGCGTTCGCGTGATCCTCCCAGGCACGCACGACACCGCCAGCGCCGTCGCGGCGGTGCCCGCCCCGGAGCCGCCGAGTAGCCGCCCCGACTGGTGTTACGTGAGCCTCGGCACCTGGGCCCTCGTCGGTGCCGAACTCGACCGGCCGCTCGTCACGCCCGAGTGCCTCGCCCGCAACTTCACCAACGAGGGCGGCGTCGGTGGCACCACGCGCTTGCTCAAGAACGTCTGCGGCCTCTGGCTCGTGCAGCAGTGCCGGGCGGCCTGGCAGCGGGCCGGCCAGGACTGGACGTGGGATCAACTCACGGCCCTGGCAGCCGAGGCGCCGCCGCTGATGACGCTCATCGATCCGAACGACCCGGCGCTCGTCGCCCCTGCCGACATGCCCGAGGCGATCCGCAGCCTTGCGCGGGCCGCGGGGGAGCCAGTGCCCGAATCGACCGGCGCCATGGTGCGGGCGGCGCTGGAGAGCGTGGCCGCGGCGGTCCGCCACACGCTCGGCGAACTCGACACACTGCTGGGCCGCCGCGTCTCCCGGGTGCACGTGGTGGGAGGCGGCGTGAAGAATCGCCTGCTCTGTCAGATGATCGCCGATGCCACGGCGCGGCCGGTGGTGGCCGGCCCGGTCGAGGCCACGGCGATCGGCAACCTGCTCGTGCAGCTGGCGGGCCGCGAGGGCACGGTCGACCTCCGGGCCGTGCGGGCGATCGTGCGCGACAGTTTCGAGCCGCAGACCTACGAGCCCCGCGACGCGGCCCGCTGGAACGACCGCCTGGGAACGTAGCACAGGTTTTCAACCTGTGTGTGGTGCCGTAGCACAGGCTTTCAACCTCTGTGTGGCGCCGTAGTACAGGTTTTCAACCTGTGCATAAATCACTCGCAGGTTGAAAACCTGCGCTACGGCGTCCGACTCAGGCAGCCTGCTGCTGGCGGGCTGGCCGCTTGGTAACCACGCCGTGATCCACCTCGATGATCGCGTCGGCCAGGGCGAGGGTGCTCGCCCGGTGGGTGATCATGATCACGGTCCGGTTCTCGACGTAGCTCGCGAGGGCCTCGTGGATCAGCCGCTCGCTCTCCACGTCGATCTGGCTGGTGGCCTCGTCGAGCACGAGGATCTCCGCGTCGCGGAGAAACGCCCGGGCCAAGGCGATCCGCTGCCGCTGCCCGCCAGAAAGCCGGAAGCCGTTGGGCCCCACCATCGTCCGGTAGCCCTCGGGAAACTCCGAGATGAACTCGTGCGCGTGAGCCCTGCGGGCGGCTGCCTCGATCTCCTCCTCGGTGGCATCCCAGCGACCGTAGCGGATGTTGTAGTGGATCGACTCGTTGAAGAGTTCGGTCTGCTGGGTGACCATCGCGATCCGGCGCCGCAGGTCGTGCAGCGCGAGATCGGTGAGGGGCACGCCGTCGAGGAGCACGCGGCCGGCGGTCGGATCGTAGAACCGGCAGATCACGTTGACGAGCGTGCTCTTGCCGCCGCCGTTGGGGCCGACGATCGCCACCCGTTCGCCAAAGTTGATGGTGAGATCGACGTCCTTGAGCACCGTGTCGATGCCGTCGTAGGAGAACGACACCTTGTCGAGGCGGATCTCGCGGTGCGGCGAGGGGAGCGTCTTGGGGTGGACGGCCTCGGCGAGCTTCGACGGCGTGTCGAGCAGCGGATAGAGCGCCTGGGCGCCCACGATGCCGATGTTCAGGCCCGTGATCACGCCCGAGAGCTTCCGCACCGGGTCGCTGGCCCCGATCAGAAAACCGAAGAAGATCATGATGCCGGGCACCGTCATCGGCTGATCCGTCATGGTGATCCCGAAGATCTGCGTCTCCTGGTTGATCACGAGCCACGCGCCCACGGCGATCGACGTCGCCACCATGCCGATACCGAGGATTTCGGTGATCGGGTTGGCGAGGGCGAAATAGAACGTGTGCCACATGCCGGTCCGCATCATGTCGCCGGTGCAGTTGCGAAACCGCTGCCGCTCGAACTCCTCCATCGTGTAGGCCTGCACGGTGAGCACGTTGTTGAGCGCCTCGAGCAGCACGTGGTGGAAGCCCTTGGAGCGGGCCAGGATGTTCTTCGAGACACCGCGGATCCGGCGATTGAGCCAGACCATCAGAAAGCCCACCACCGGGGCGAGCGTCAGGCAGGCGAGCGTCAGCCGCCATGACACCATGAAGGCGAAGCCCAGGCAGGTGAGGATCTTGAGCGGCTCGGTGACGGCCCCGCCGTAAACCGCCGTGATGCCGCTGGCGAGCATGTCGGACGTGCCCGTCACCTGCGCCATGAAGCCGGCCGAGCCCCACTTCATGAACTGGGCCCGGTCGAGTTCCAGCGCCTTGTCGAAGACCTTCAGCCGGATGTTGCGGCTGATGCTCATCGCCACCCAGCTCACGAGCAGCGTCGAACCCATCAGCAGCACGTGCTTCACGAACGTGCTGATGACGACGAACGCCACCACGAGGAGCACCGTGTTGAATGGATTTCGCGGCAGGAACCGGTCGAGCCAGGGCGAAAGCCGCTCCCCGGAGTAGATGATCGTCTCGTCGCCCCGCTTCGAGAGCTTCAGGGTGTCGAGCAGGTTGCGGCTCTTCTTGACCTCATCGGCGTCACCCGCCGGCTTGGCCAGCGTCGCTTCCAGTTCCCCGATCTGGACGGTCGCGGCGGTGACGCGTTCCTTGGCCTCCTCGATCCGCCGTTCGTTCCACGACTGGAGCGAATCGCCCTTCAGCGTCACCTCGATGATCGGAAACAGGGCGGCGATGTTGGCGCCCCAGAGGGCGGCCACGCCGGCGGAGCAGAGCAGCGCCGCGGCCAGCAGCGGCCAGCTCTTGGCGGCCTCGCGAAGCGCCCGAAGGAAGTAGTTCATGAACCGGCGTCTCGGTGGGTGGACCCCGAATGTGATCGGTCAGGACGGCCGCACGGCCCCAGCACGGGCCTCCGTCGATCCGACGGCGGGGGCTGCGGGTGGCGTGGCAGGATGGGCGACTGGTGGACGCCGGCACCTGCTGTGCGGGTCGGGAAAGTAGTGACCCCGCCAAAAGCGTTCAAGGGCGGGTTTCACCCAAGAAAATCCGGGGAATCTGGCCCGGCGGGGTGAAGTCACCGCCTGCCGAGGCGGAGTTCGGCGGCGAGGAGCGTGTTGGCGATCAGCATCGCCACGGTCATCGGGCCGACGCCGCCGGGCACCGGCGAGACCCAGCCGGCCACTTCGCTCACCGGGCCGTACTCGACGTCGCCTACCAGTTTCCCGTCCACGCGGTTGATCCCGACGTCGATCACGGCAGCCCCCGGGCGGACCATGTCGGCCGTGATCAGCCGCGGCTTTCCGACCGCCGCCACCACGATGTCGGCCTGCCGCGTGTAGTGGCCGATGTCGCCGGAGCGGCTGTGGCACATCGTCACGGTGGCATCACAGCCGCCGGTGCCGTCGGGGGGGCAGCCGAGCGGCGGCCGCTGGGCGAGCAGGAGTGCCAGGGGCTTGCCCACGATGTCGCTGCGGCCCACGATCACGACGTGCTTTCCCGCCGTGGGAATCGCCCCGTCGATGAGCATCCGCTGCACGCCCGCCGCCGTGCACGGGATGAACCGCGGCCGCCCCTGCGAGAGGAGCCCGGCGTTCTCCGGATGGAAGCCGTCCACGTCGCGATCAGGCGGCACGGCGTCGAGCACCGCCACAGCATCGACGTGCGGCGGCAGCGGCAGTTGCACGAGGATCCCGTCGGCATGCCCGTGCTCGTCGCGGGCGATCGCCTTCACGAGGGCCACCAGTTCGGCGGTCGTCGCCGTCGCCGCCACGGGCAGCACCGTCGAATCCATGCCCACGCGGGCCGCAGCAGCCGCCTTGCTCTTCACGTAGGAACCGCTCGCGGCCATGTCGCCGACGAGCACCACCACCAGCCGCGGCTTCCGCCCGAACATCGCGGCAAACGTCTCCACCTCCAGGCGGAGCGACGACTCGATCCGTGCTGCAAGCGCCCTGCCGTCGAGGATTCGAGCAGCAGGGGCCGTCATGGAGCGGCCTGCTCACCGGCGTGCGCAGCCGCGTCACCTGGCGTTGCCCACTGCTGCCAGCGCTGCTCGATGCCGGCGGTCTCGGAGTCACCTTCGTGAAACACGAACAGGTAGCGGAACACGAGCGACTCACCGGCGGGGATGGTGTGATCGCCGCTCCCCAGGTCCGCACCGGTGAAATCGTGGAGGCCGAAGGGGTTCGCCGCCACGAGCCCGTAGTCGCGGGCGTGCCAGTGGGTCGGGTGTCGCAGGTTGCCCGGGTGATCGAGCACGGCGAGGCCCACCGTCGTGCCATCGATCGGCCCCCAGTAGCCCACCCAGCGTGCCGCCTTGCCCCAGGCGTCGGTGTCTCGCTGCCCCTCGGAGTTCAGGCAGTGGCCGGCAGCCCCCTTGGAGCCGTCGAGGTCCCGGACCTGCAGTTGCGTCGGCACCCGCAGGGCCATCGCCCCCTCCTTCGTGTCGCCGAAGGTCACCGGGCCGTGGTCGGCATGGACGGTGATCGTGTAGTCGATCGTGCGGCTCGTGGCATCGCCGCCGAACACGAGCCGTCGGGTGTCGGTGCAGACCACCGTGCCGTCGGCCTTCACCCAGTTGTTGCGGGCTTCGATCACGCCCTTGTCACCCCCGTCGGCCTTCAGGAGTTCCGCGTGCTCGATGCGATTGTTCGCATCCCGTTCCGGCTTGCCGGCCTTGGGGCTCGACGTCCAGAAGTCGACGCCATTGACGATCCCGTGGGTGAACCAGATCGACTCATGATGGGGATGGTCGTGGGCCTCGCCGGCGACATTCTCCACAATCGGCCACGACCTGGTCATCGGCACGCCACCAGGGCCATGCACCGGAAAGAGGATCGGCTTGCGGTGGCCGGCATGGATGTACGACGTGAAGGGCTTGCCATCCACGGCCACGTCGATGCGGTCGTCGTGCCGTTCGAGCGTGACCGCCGCCGACACCGGCAGGCAGACGATCGCGACGACCAGAACGCATAACCGCGTAAGCGACACCTCCGCCAGGAAGCG
>JBBAVQ010000072.1:9749-11335 GCA_040397625.1 Pirellulales bacterium
CAGGAAGCGTAACCGCGTGAGCGGTACGGCAGCGTCCCGCCGAACGCCGTCCCCACGGCTCGCGCCGCTGGGCTTCCTGCTGGACCACGCAAGCAGCGGGATCACGTTCGCGCCTCCACGTAGAGCGTCCGGAGCTGGTGCTGGACCTCCTCGAGGAGCTTCCGCTCGTCACTGGTGAGGTTGCCCTGCGTCTTCTCCTCGAGCATGTCGAGGGTATCGATGAAGTGCTTGGCGGTGGGGATGTTTTTCATCGCCTTGTTGGTGATCGGGTTCGGGATCCGGCCAAACGCCATCAGCGCCTGCGTGAAGAGCGTGTGGACCAGAAACTCGAACGTGGCGGGGGGCATCTTTCCCATGGCCCCACCACTGCCGCCGTCCGCGATCTCCGTCTCGTCGCTCATCACTGGCTCCTTTCTCTCCGATTCACTCTCGTCGATTCACTCTCGTCGATCCGCGGCCCTCCGGGGGCGTCAGGCCTCGGCCACCCACGCGCTGCCGGCGTGCCGCTCCACCGCTGCGGCCACGAGGCCGGAAAACAGCGGATGGGCCGCCGTCGGCTTGCTCTTGAACTCGGGATGAAACTGGACGGCCACAAACCAGGGATGGTCGGCCATCTCCACGATCTCCACGAGCGAGCCGTCCGGGCTCGTGCCGGCGATCACGAGGCCCGCCCGCTCGAGCTGCTCCCGATACTTGCCGTTGAACTCATAGCGGTGGCGATGGCGTTCGGAGATCTGTGTCGTGCCGTAGGCGGCGGCCGACTTCGTGCCTTCGGCGAGCACGGCCGGCCGGGCTCCGAGCCGCATCGTGCCCCCCTTGTCCACCACCTTGTACTGCTCGTCCATCAGGCAGATCACCGGATGCGGCGTGTTGCGGGCAAACTCGGTCGAGTGGGCCCCATCGAGGCCGGCCGCATGGCGGGCCACGTCGATCACCGCGCACTGCATGCCGAGGCAGATGCCCAGGAAGGGCAGCTTCCGCTCTCGGGCAAAGCGAATCGCCTCCACCTTCCCCTCGATGCCCCGCTCGCCGAAGCCGCCCGGCACGATCAGGCCATCGAAGCCGGCAAGCAGCCGTTCGGCCCCCTCGCGTTCGATGTCTTCGCTCTTGATCGGCTGCACGCGAACCTGCGTTTTCTGGGCGATCCCGCCGTGGTCGAGGGCCTCGTAGATGCTCTTGTAGGCGTCGCGGTGCTCGGCGTATTTGCCCACCAGCGCGATCGACACCTCGTGCTCGGGATTCCGCAGCCGATGGAGGATTTCGTGCCACTCCTCCAGGTCGGCGGGGGCGGCCTGGAGCCCGAAGCGGCGGAGGATGATCTCGTCGATCCGGTTCGACTGCAGCGACAGCGGCACCTCGTAGATCGAGAAGTCCTTGTCGCGCTCCTCGATCACGCACTCCAGCGGCACGTTGCAGAAGAGCGCGATCTTCTCGCGATCCGACACGTCGATCGACCGCTCGGTGCGGCAGACGAGGATGTCGGGCTGAATGCCGATCTGCCGCAGCAGGCCCACGGAGTGCTGCGTGGGCTTCGTCTTCAGTTCGCCGGCCGCCTTGAGGTAGGGCACGAGCGTGAGGTGGATGAA
>JBBAVQ010000073.1:0-11267 GCA_040397625.1 Pirellulales bacterium
GGCGTGGGGCGAACCGCCACCAGACGCCGACTCACGCGTGGTGCGCCCGAGGCCTTACGGCCTTCGGCTTATACGAGTGACCACCCACTGCCGTCCAAGCCCAACGCCGTGAGGCGTGGGGCGAGCTAATCGGGGACGGGAGCGATTTTTCGACAGTCCTGTTCCGAAAAATCGCTCCCGTCCCAGTCCTGTTCCCTGCTCCCGTCCCTTATTTTCCCCGGCGGCGGCATCCAACGGCCACGGCAGCCGTGACCAGCGCGGCCCAGGTTGCGGGCTCGGGGACGGCCACCGTGCCCTGCACCGCGAAGCTACCCGAGTTGTTGTCGTAGTAGTCCGGAGCGCCGACGAAGTAGCCGCCGTCGACGATGCCGAGGTAGAAGTGCGTGGCCCCGTCAGGCACGAGAAACGACTGCGTGGCCCCCGAACCCGTCCCGGTGAGCCCGTCGCCGATGTAGAACGACTGGTTCAGGAGCGGTGAGAGCTGCGCGAACGACGTGGTCAGCGGGTTGCTGCCGTAGCTGCTGCTGAAATTGAGGCTTGCGGGTGCCGGCGCCTGCGGCACGCTTCCCGACGTGAACAGGCCCGACAGAAACATCACCCGCCGCGCGGACGGGTCCGACTCATAGAGCAAGAGCCCGGACACGCCGCCAGCGCTCGCCATGTCCATGTAGAAGGTGGTGGGGGCGTTTGCGGCCGAGGGGGGAAGCAGGCCGGGCGTTCCGGAGGTGGTCAGGTAGTTGTTGGGCCAGTTGGCGTCCTGGAAGTTCACGGCGCCGCCATCCGGGCCGTTGTACTGTCCGAGGTAGATCGGCGGGGCGTCGAGGTCGTTGTAGGAGACACTGCCCGACACGCTCGCGAAGGTGAGCACGCGGCCGCTTCCCGGGGTGAGCACCACCGCCGGCGGCAGGGTGCCGCCGCCGAGGAGCGGCAGGGTGGTCTGGCCGGCGGCGTAGAGATTCGCCTTTGAATCCACAGAGAGCGAGAACGACTGGGCGGATGCTGCGGTGCTCCACACGGCCAGCAGCATGCCAAGGACAAGCCGCGGGGCGGTGGCAGGGATCGGCTTCATAATTGGGTCTCCTCGGGATGCCGGAGCATAGCACTCATTCGGTTTCGCAGGAGATTCATACGGATTGAAATGTGACGAAACGGGCGTGGCGCACACGAAATGGCGGACCGGCTGCGGGCCAGTGCGTAGGGAAATTCCGGCGTTCACGACCATCAACCCGACTCCGTACGCCGAGCCTCGTGCATCGTTTTGCTACGAGTCCGGCTGTTGCTTCTTCCGGTGCGATCCGCTCGGCCGACGCTGCCGAAGTGCCGTTGGCCGACCACTGCCGTCCAAGCCCAACGCCGTAAGGCGTGGGGCGAACCGCCACCGGATGCCGCGTCTTGCGTGATGCGCCCGAGGCCTTACGGCCTTCGGCTTCTACGTGTGGCCGACCACTGCCGTCCAAGCCCAACGCCGTAAGGCGTGGGGCAAACCGCCGAAGCTCGGCCGAGAGCCTGCTGGCGTCATCCACCACCGTTCGACCGGTCGCTTCATCCAGCGCGAACATCGCGGTATGCACCAACGTCGTGCGAAGTTCGGCGAGCCGATCGAAGACGCTTCCCCACTGTCGGTCGAGTCGGCCTGCCTAAATCAATCGCGCATGCAGTGCCGATCGCAGGGCCGAGTGTCGCTTCAGCGTCAGCCCCCCATTTAGAAAGATCGCCGCCACCAGTTGGAAGCGGGCGTACTAGGCATGGTCTGCCGCGAGTTGCAGGCCGCCGGCGTCGAGTTCCCGCTCCGCCGCAGCCAACCGAATACGAGCTCTCTGGATGGACCAGGCGATCACGTCGGCGCGGGCTTCTTCAGGGCTGATCGCGGCAAGGGTTCGACATGAAACGGGTCCGGACTGAACGGAGGCGAACCATCCGATCAGGTTACCAATGCGGACCGTGCGTGGTGAACGACACGGGCCCGTGAAGCTGTCGCGGGCGACCGGCGGAGTGCAGCCAGCAGCACGATCCCTGCGAGGCCCGCCGCCGCGAGGCCCGTCGGCTCAGGCACGGCCGCCACGGGGACGGCGAGCCCGCCCACGCCCGTCCCAAACGCCAGCGGCGGCTGGTTGTAGTAGCCCGTGTCGAAGAGCCCCGTCGATGCGAAACTCGCCGCGTCGAGGATGTCTACGAACCCGTCGTAGTTGAAGTCGCCATCGATCCAGTTCGCCGGCTCCAGCGTGTCGAACTTGCCGCCTGCAAGGAAGTTGGCGGCGTCGAGCGAGTCCACGAGTTCATCGAGGTTGGTGTCGCCGGGCGCCGCGTAGGCGAAGAACACCGAGCCGTCGCCGTTGTCGAGCCAGCCGACCGCCCGCTCCTCGTTGCTCGCGATGTCGGCCGCCGCCGCCGACGACGTGATGCCGCTCGTGCCGTTCCAGAAGCCGTCGTTGCGGCCGGCGACGAGGGCCGAAACGAGGCTCGCCACCGACATTCCCGCCGTCACGGTCATGCCGCCCTTGCCCACGTCCACGAGCCCACCCGCGGCGAGATCGAGACCGGCGACAGTGGTGTCGAGGTAGGCGGCGACGGCGAGCGTGCCGCCCGCGGCCACGCTCGCGCGACTCGACGCCAGCGCCGACGCGTTGCCCAGCGAGAGCGTGCCGCCATGCACCCACGTGCCGCCCGTGAAGGTGTTCGAGCCGGTCAGGTCGAGCCGCTGGCCGGTGAGGGCGATGCCGCCCGACCCCGAGATCGTGCCGGTGAACCGCGCGGTGCCGCTGCCGTCGATCTCGAGGAGGTAGCCGGCGGTGCCCGTGTCGATGGCCGCAGCCGTCACGCCCCCCGGGCCGACGTTCCAATACTGTGATGCGCCCAGCACGATCGTCGAGGCGATCGTCTGTCGCGACGTGTCGTAGTTAGTGATGCCGCCGCGGCCCACCGTCAGCGTGCCGGTGCCAGAAAACGTGAAGCCGAGCGTGCCGCTGCCGGTGGACTTGAAGAACAGGCCGCGCAGGTTCGCATTGGTGTCGACCGTCACCGCCCGGCCGTTGCCGGCCGAGGTGCCACTGAAGATGACGTATTTGTCGGACGGCGCGATATTCGGTGGCGACAGCCCCCAGGCGCCGCGGTTGCCGATCGACGTGCTGGAACTTCCCACCCAGGTGTTCGTTGGCGTGCCGACGATCTTCAGGGCGTAGCCGTCGGGCGTGGTCAGTGCGTTCACGGCGTTCATCACGGCCGCGGCGCCGAGGAAGTTGTAGACATTGACGGTGGCGAAGTCGGTGGCCGCGTTGTTGCCGATGATCGCGATCTCGGCCGCACCATTCGGGTTCGTCCAGCGGATGAAGTCGGGGCTCCCCGAGTCGCCCACCTGCAGCGTGCCGGTGGTGACATTGGACGTGATGGAGGAGTTGCTGCCGGAGACCGACCAGCCGTTCACGGTCGCCGTCCCCATCCGCGGGCTCTGCGTGCCGTCGGGCCCGCGGCCGTAGACCATCAGTGGCTGGCCGACATAGGTGGAGTTGGTCGTGGACGAGGTGTTGGCGTCGAACACGCCGTATCGCGGGAGTCCGTAGGCTGCCGGCAGCGACGCCGTGAGTTCGCCGATCGAGATGTCGGGAGCCTGCGAGCCGTTGTTGGTGAAGCCGTAGCCCGTGTCGGTGACCGACGCCTGCGTGCCCGTCACCACCTGGCCACCGGCGGAGAGGAGCTTGATCGTGGTCGCGCCCCCATAGTGCCGGGCTACGAGGTAGTGCTTCGGTGTCAGGAAGGCAAAACCCTTGGTCGGGTCGCTCGTCGCCCAGCCCACGCCGAGCCACGAATAGGGCAGACCGACGAACGAGCCGCTGGTGTTGGTCACCGGCGCCGACGGAAAGCCACTCGAAAACCGGTTGTTGGCGGCCGGCGTGAAGCCGACCACGTCGTAGGCCGCGGCCGTCCCGGCGGTGAGCAGGGCCGCGACCGCGACACCGGCCCATCTCAGCCCGGGCCAACGGCCGCGCACCCCCCCCGTCCGGCCCAACGCCGACCGGGGAAAATACGGACGTTGTGCGCCAGCCACCGGCATGTCCACGGCCCTCGCGAGCGCCGGCAAGGCCATTCACCGCCGCTCGATTCAGTCTACGTGCGCCCGCGGCAAAAGGATCAGCAACCGGCGGATCACTTGCCCGCGGAAGCCTCGCGAAGGGCTTTTGGCTCCGGGGCGGGCCGGAGCTTCCACTGCCGGTAGGGCAGCTGGTCGGCCTCCCCGTCGATGGCACGCCCGATGAGCAGCCGGTCGATGCCCTTGAGATCGATCCTGCCCGGGCCGAGCGCCGGACTCGTGCCGCGGATCGCCCCGTCGGCCAGTCCTTCAGCGACGAGCGTCACCCGACGCCCCTCGGCCACCCCCTGAACGAGGAGGCCGGCAGGAGCCGGCGGGGCGTCGGCCTCCGGAACGTCCGCCGACTCCTCCTCGGGATGGAGCCAGATCACCCGCGCCACCTCGCTTCGCGGCAGCCGCTTGATCTCGCCGCGGACGTCGAGCACGAGCGTCGTGTCGTCCAGCGACTCGAGCCTGCCTCGCAGGTAGTCGCCGTCGCGGAGCCTGACCATGTGCGTGGGCGGCGCGACCCGCTGGCTCCGCGGCAGCATCAGCAGCCGGTCGAGCCGCGGCTTCTCGATTCCGCGGGCCGGCACGCTCGGGTCGAGCTCGACCGCCTGCACGAGCGACTCTGGCACGACCACCTCGTCGGTGTCGCCACCGTCGGACACGGGCGTGCGGAGCCGCATCGACTTCCCGTCCACGACATCCACCGCGCACGGCACGATGTCACCGCTGCGGAGGACGGCCAGCGACGGATACGTGGCGGAGTCTTCCAGCTTCACCAAGGGTGGAGCGGCGAGCCGCGTGTGCGTCGCCAGCGCCTGATCGAGAATCTCGCGGCCCGCGACGTAGATCAGGCCCCGCCGGAGGTCGATCTCGCGGGGCTCACCGCCCGCGGCCGCCACTCGCAGCACCACCTGCGACCCCACGCGGCCTCGCATCAGGTTCATCACGGTCTGGACATCATGACCCTTCGTGGGCACGAATCCTCCCTCGGGCCGCGGCCTGATCGCGAGCAGCCGGTCGCCGGGCTGGAGCCTGCCGTCCTGGGCCGCGGCACCGTCTTCGCTGAGCATCGTCACGACGAAGAAGCCCTGGGCATCCTGGTTGACCATGCCGCCGATCCCGCCGATTTCGACCTGCGCGTCGCCGACGGGCTCGCGGCTTTCACGAGGCACGTATTCGACCACCGCATCGACTCCGTCATCGGGCACCGTCAGCGCCGCGGGATCCACCGCTCCCCGCGGCAGCCAGGCGACCGCCGCACCGCGGTCGCGGCCATCCACGAGGCAACCCTTCAGGCTCGCCTCCCCATTGATCAGCGTGCCGACTCGGCCCGGAAGCTCCCTCGGCGTTGGCCGTGCCACGAGGGACGTGAGCGAGAGCACGTCGTCGAGCGGAATCGCGACCTCGTCGTCGATGCCGGTAACGTGCAGCCGCAAAAACCGCTCCTCCACGGCGGCCAGGCGACCCGCGATCGTGCCGCCGCTAGCCTGCACCACGCGAACTGTCGAGGGAAGTGCGTCGGCGATCGGGTTGTCGGCAACGCCGGGCAGGACGATCTCCTCGATCTCGTCGAGCCGCACCCGCGTGTCTCGCGAATCGCCGCGGACCACCACCTCGCCGGAGGCCTTGTCGAACGACACGATCTCGCCATCGACGCTGAGGCCGTCCTTGCCGACCACGCTCGCCGCCCTGCGCACGTCGAGCACCGGCTCGTCCGTCGTCCACGGCCCGACCCGCAGGCTCTCGAGCGACACGTCGCCGATGCCGAGCGAAATCCGAAACCGCCCCGAGAGCGCGCGGGTCGCCGGCGGCGGTACCACCACCTCGGAGACTGGCCCCGCCACGCCACGGTCGACCGTGTAGGCGGCCAGCCGCCCCTGCTCCTGATCGACGAACATCACCACGCGAAGCGACCTCGTCGCCGCGTCGCCCGCCAGCAGCGGCTCGACTGCGGCCAGTTCCTGCTCGCGGCGGATGATCGCCGCCTCGGGCGTCCCGTCCTGCAGACGCAGCAGCTCGACCCAGTAGCCCTCGTCGCCCGGCCGCTCGGTGGCTGCCGCAGAAAGCCGCAGTTCCGGACGGCGGCGCCACGACACGGTGATGTCGTAGACGGCCCGCGTCGGCGCGACCACGTCGATCAGGGCGGTGCCCGGTCGCGTGGCGACGATGTGCCCCGCCTCCGACCGCCAGACCCCGTCAGGCTCGTGAAGCCAGCCCGCCAGGCCGCCAGGGCCGACGTAACTTCCGGCGATCCGGCTGCCGATCCGCGACACGCCCTCGATGACGTCGCGACGCACCCGCACCGGGCGATCCGTGCCGCGCGGTGTGACCGTCACATGGCCGGAGTCGATCACCTCGATCGCGCCGTCGAGCAGGTCGCCGCCGCTGAGAATGAAGCGAAAGGCCGCGGCCGCTGGCTCGGCCCGCGGCGATGGGAAGCGGACACCGGCGATCTCGTCGAGATGAAACTCCAGCGGCCCGGCGAATGCGGGCGACCGCCACGGGAGCGTTTCGCGATCGCCACCCTCGCCGGCCGTGGCGGGCAGGAGCGTGCCCAGCAGCACACCGCCCCCCGGCAGATCGAGGACCGCCTCGGCCGCCGCGGCGATCGCGGAGAAACCCGCAACCGAGATCAGCACTGCCCACACATGACGCATGCAACTGGCCTCGGCGGACGAACCGGACGAACAACCGACCCTCCATTATTATGCGTGACGGGCCTCAGAGCCCGAAAAGCACTGCGGGCCGGCCGACAGTTGCAGGCTTTTTCGGCGTTGCCGATACTTCTGCCTCCCTCTCCTTCAGGAGCCGTCCTTGAGCCAGTCTCACCATGATCACCGCCATTACCCGTGGCTGCTGATCATGTGCCTGTGCGGGGTCGATTACTTCAGCACCCTCGGCTACCAGCCCTCGATCGCCTTCGAAGGGGCCGGCACGCTCGCCCCCCTGGCGACGCTGGTGCTGGTGCTGGTGACTCTTTTTGGTGCCCTGCCGATCTACAGCCACGTGGCCGGCGAGACGCCCGACGGGGTGGGCTCGATCGGCATGATCGAGCGGATGTTCAAGGGCTGGGGTGCCAAGCTCGTCGTCCTCGTGCTGATCGGCTTCGCCGCCACCGACTTCGTGATCACGAAGACGCTCTCCGCCGCCGACGCGGCCGCCCATCTCATCTCCAACCCGCTCTACGAAAACCACGTTCCGGAGTGGCTCAAGGGGCAGATGCCGACGACGATGTTTCTGCTCGTCATGCTCGGCGCGATGTTTCTCAAGGGCTACGGCGAAGTGGTCGGTGTGGCCACGGTGATCTGCACGGCCTTCCTCGGGCTCTCGTTGGTGGTGGTGCTGGCGAGCGTGTCGTATCTCGTCACGCACCCGGCCCTCCTGCAGCAGTGGTTCACGGAAATCTCCACGGGCCACTATCACATCGATCATGCTCCGCTCTCGGGAACGGGACCGTGGGTGGCGATGGGGATCGCGGTGCTCGTGTTTCCGAAATTGGCCCTCGGCCTCTCCGGCTTCGAGACGGGCGTGCTCCACATCCACATGGTCCGCGGCACGGAAGCCGATCCGCACAACGAACAGGCCCGGATCGCCAACACGCGGCGGATGATGCTGGTGGCGGCCCTGATCATGTCGTGCTTCCTGATCGGCTCGTCGCTGGCCACCGGCACCAACACGCTGATTCCCGCCGATGAGCTTCGCCTCGAACCGGTGAAGGGCAAGGCGATGGACCGGGCGCTGGCCTACATCGCCCACGGCGAGAGCCCACACCCGATCTGCCCGTTGTTCGGCAGCGTGTTTGGCACGATCTACGACATCAGCACGATCCTGATCCTCTGGTTTGCCGGCGCCTCGGCGATGGGCGGCCTGCTCAACATGGTGCCCCGCTACCTGCCGCGATACGGCATGGCTCCCGATTGGGCCAGCGCCTACCGGCCGCTGGTGCTCGCTTTCACGATCATCAATCTGATCGTGACGCTCGCCTTCCGGGCCGACGTCTCGGCCCAGGGCGGTGCCTACGCCACCGGCGTGCTCGTGCTGATGACCAGCGCCTGCATCGCCTCCTTCCTCCACGAGATGCGGAAGAAGCCGGAGCCGCACCATGCCCTGGCGCTCTACGGCCAGCGGCTCGGCTTCGGCCTGATCACGCTGGTCTTCGTCTACACCACGCTCGCCAACATGATCGAGCGGCCCGACGGAATCATCATCGCCTCGATCTTCATCGGCTGCGTGATGGCGATCTCGTTCACCTCGCGGTTCCTGCGGAGCGACGAACTGCGGCTCAAGGAATTTCGATTCGCCGACCCGGCCGACCGGATGCTCTGGACCGACATCATCCTGGAAGGCGCCTTCCGGGTGCTGGTGCCGCACCGCCCCGGCAGCAGGTCGCTCGCGGAGAAGGAAGCCGAGATCCGCCGCAAGCACCGGATCCCCGAGACCGTTCCGATCGTGTTCCTGGAAGTGCACTACGGCGACGTGAGCGAGTTTCAGAACGCGCCGATCATCTCGGCCCGACAGGAGGGCACGCGGTTTGTGATCGTGGCCCGCGACGTCGTCTCGGTGTCGCACACGATCGCCCAGGTGGCGATGGAGATGACCAAGGGGGGCGCCCCGCTCGACATCATCTTCGGCTGGAGCAAGGGGGGCAGCCTGAAGCTGGCCCTCGACTACGTGCTCTTCGGACAGGGCGACGTGCCCAACCGCGTGGTGGACCTGCTCGACACGGCGATCGCCGACCCCGCCAAGCGGCCAACCGTGATCGTCGGGTGAGCGGCTCGGGGCGTCGCCGCGGCCGCGTGGTGATTGGCGTCGATTTCACGTCAGCGCCGCGGGCTCGCAAACCGCTCACGGTGGCGGTGGGGAGGCTCGTGGAGGGCCCGCGTCCGGCGATCTACCACCTCGACGCGATCCGGGAACTCGCCACACTCGCTGCGTTTGACGACTTGCTTCGCGAGCCGGGCGACTGGCTCGGCGGCTTCGACCTCCCCTTCGGTCAGCCGCGGACGCTGATCGAGCACGAGGGCTGGCCGACCGACTGGCGGGAGTTCGTGCGGTTCTACTGCGGGCAGCCGCGGGAGTTGCTTCGTGACGTGTTTCGCCGCTGGTGCGCAGGCCGGCCGGCTGGCGACAAGTTTGCCTGGAGAAACGCCGACAAACCGGCGGGGTCGAGCCCGGCAATGCGGTGGACCAACCCGCCGGTGGCCTGGATGATGCATGCCGGCATCGGGCGAATGCTCGACGCTGGCCTCGCGTTTCCGGCGCATCGCGTGGCGGGCCGCGGCAAGACCCGAGGCAAGATCGCCCTGGAGGCCTATCCAGGCTTCACGGCCCGCCAGGTCTGCCGGAAGTCTTACAAGAGCGACACGCCGGCGATGCAGACGGCTGAACGCCGCGCCAACCGCCGCGCGATCCTCGACGCGGTCGTCGCGGGCGAAGCCGGTCTCGCGGTGCGGCTCGACGTGTCTGCCGGGGTCGCGCGGCGGATGATCGCCGACGGCACAGGCGACCTGCTCGACGCCGCGATCTGCGGCCTGCAGGCAGCCCACGCCTCGCTGCAGCCCCGCTACGGTTTCCCGCGCGACCTCGATCCACTCGAAGGCTGGATCGCAACCGTCCCCGTCCCGTAGCACAGGTTTTTAACCTGTGCCTTCTTCTGAGCAGGTTGAAAACCTGCTCTACGGTTGCGCTGCACCACTCTTCCCGTAGCACAGGTTTTTAACCTGTGCCTCACACCAACTCGAACACCGCCTCGATCTCGACGGCCACACCCAGCGGCAACGATCCGGCCCCGAACGCGCTTCGCACGCCCACGCCCTGGTCGGGCCCCCAGACCTCGGCGAAGAGTTCGCTGCAGCCATTGATCACGTGAGGATGCTGGACGAAATCAGCCGGACAGTTCACCAGGCCCATCAGCTTCACGACCCGACCAATCCGGTCGAGGCTGCCGAGGTTGGCCACGAGCGTGGCCAGGATCGAAAGGCCCGTCAGCCGGGCGGCCGCCTTGCCGGCATCGGCATCGAGATCGACGCCCACCTTGCCCTTCACGAGCCCGCCGTCGGCCTGGAGCGGCAGATGGCCCGACACATAGACCATCCGGTCCACGACAAGACAGGGCTTGTAGGCACCGGCCGGCTTGCCCACCGTGGGCAGCACGAGGCCGAGTTCGGCAATTCGAGCATGGGGCGAGGCAGTCACGGCTGGAAGTCCTTTCGTCGTGGGATCAGGTGGCGTGGAGGGCGGCGTCGATCCGGTCGAGGATCGTGCGGACGATCTCCCGGTCGGTCGTCGGCCGCCGCGGGCTCTTGGGATGCGGCTCGTCGGTGGCGATCAGCCCCTGCAGGTGGAGGGCCTGGGCCATCGTGTGCTTGTAGGCCGGCACGGGGGGCCGGAATGCGAAATCGCCGAGGGCCTGCAGGGCGTCGTCGAGTTCGTCGAACCGCGAGTCACCGGCGGCCCACCACTGGTCGCGCCTCGCAAACGCGGCGGGCGAAGCGGTCGAGAGCCCAAGCAGCCAGTCGCTGCCATAGCGGACCATGTCGATGGCCAGGTCGTTGCCGGTAAACACGTGAAAGTCGGGCCGCACGCGGTCGCGGAGGGCGAGCCGCTCCCACTCCAGCCGCCGCGAGAGCGAGGAATGCTTGGCACCGAGGCAGTTGGGAATCTGAAGCAGTTCGGCGTAGCCCTCGATCGAGAGCATCCGGCCGCAGGGCACGAAGGCGGTGGAGAGTTCGAAGCCGATAAACGACGGCATCCGGCGGGCGAGAGCCTGATAGCCGGCGAGCATCGCGGCATCGCCGCCGGCGGTGAGGCCATACGACGGGAAGATCACGGGCGTGGCCCCGGCGGCCACGATCATCTCGATCTGCCTGCCGTAGGCCGTCTCATCGAAGGCGGCGCCGGGCTCGTCCACCACGCAGGCGCCGGCCACGAGTTTGCCGTTCGGCCCCACGGCGTCACGGGCGATCCGGAGCGCTTCGCGGCGGGTGGCGTCGTCGATCAGCTGCACGTAGCCCGTGTCCATGTTGATGGCGGGCGTGATCCCGGCGGCCGAGGTGCGGGCCACGTGGGCGGCGAATCCATCCCAATCGACCGTGAGGTCGGCCTTCATCGGCAGGAGGATCGCCGACATCCCGGTGATGACGCGGCGGGGACGGACGAGCGACGCGGGGTCGATGGAGCTGATGGCTGTCATGGC
>JBBAVQ010000074.1:0-4698 GCA_040397625.1 Pirellulales bacterium
TAGCGCCGTGCACGGCGAGAGACAGCCGACCGGCCGTAAGGCCGCGGGCGTCCCCTCACACAGGAGCCCGTGTTCAAGCCGACCGGCCGTAAGGCCGCGGGCAAACCACGCTGGACGCGGTGTCGGTTGGTGGTTCGCCCCACGCCTTACGGCGTTGGGCTTGTACGGGAGAGGAATCAGTGCGGCTTCGCGGCGAGTTCGGCCAGTCGCGTGACGTCGACCACGCCGTCATCGCGGGCGATCCAGAGCCGCAGGCCCTCTGCGTGTCGCATCCGGTGGCCGCCGGTAAACGAGCCGAAAGCCGGCAGGATGAGCGTCGCCGCTTCCGCCACGAAGCAGCGTTCCGTGATCCGGTCGCCGGACGGCGATCCGATCGTCACCGTCGGATGCATGTGGCCCGCGATCGTGAAGCAGGTGCGGTCGGGTTCGGGAAGATCGGTGGCTGGCTCGTGGACGAAGTGAAACGGCGGCTCATCGTGCGTTCGCAGGCAGGAGTCGATGCCGAGCGACGAGGGGATCTTGCCGATGGCGCGGTCGTGGTTGCCGGCGATCAGCAGCACCTCCGTCTCGGGCATGCGGGATCGCGTGGCCGCGAATTCGTCGAACACCGCCTGCGTGCAGCCGCTGCGCGCGTGGAAGAGATCGCCGAGCACGATCAGCCGGCGGGCTGCGGTCTCGCGGACAAGCCGTTCGAGTCGGGCGAGGTCGGCCTGGGCAGAGCCCTCGGGCACCGGGATACCGGCATTGCGGAACGTGGCCGCCTTGCCAAGGTGCACGTCGGCCACGAGCAGGGTGGCCGATGCCGGCAGAAACGCCGCCCGGCCCGGCAGGAGCAGGACGTCGGCGGAGGTGGCGGCCGGGGGAAGTGATGCGGCGATGTCGATCTGCACGGAAGTTCTCCGGCGGTTTTTTACAGCAAGCCCAGAAATCCGGCGACCCGTCGTGCGTTCTGCAGGCTCGGGGCTGCCCATGCCATGGAGCCGGCGTTGCTGACAAGCGGAGGCACGGATGCCGGAGCGCAGTCAGCATCGAGTGAGTGCAGGCTCGGAGGGCCGTAGCGAACGTCCGGCGCCATGGCATGGGCAGCCCCGAGCCGCCGCGATGGACAGCCACAGGTTGAAAACCTGTGCTACGGAGGGAGTGTGCTACAGAGGAAGCCCCGAGCCCCCGCGGAAGCTTGCATCACCGTCCGCCGGCTTCCTGCTCGAGCTCCCTGGCCATGTCGGTGATCCGCGAGAGCCAGTCCTTCGTCGTCAGCCGCGACTGCACGAACTCGGCCCAGATCGGGAAGGCCAGCGGGCTGATACGCCGTGTCTCCACGATCCGGATGTCCTTCGTGGCGATCGCGTCGAGCGCCTCCGCGAGGCGCTGGAACTCGAACTGCTGCTCAAGCACCTCACGGCGGGCCTGCGCGAGGAGCATGTTGCCGGCGTCGTGCTCGGCGAGCACGTCGAACATGAGACCGGCCGAAGCCTGTGTCTGGCGGTCGCTCTTTCGGCCGCCCGACACGAGCCCTGCCACGCGGGCGATCTCGCGGAAGTGACGGCGGGCCATCTCGGTCGTGTTGAGGCAGGCGATGAGATCCTCGAGCAGGCCGGCCGGCGAGAGCAGCCGCCGCCAGGTTCGCTCGTCGGCGATGTCGGCGTCGCGGCCGGCCAGTTCGAAGCCCCAGTCGGTGCAGGCGAAGGTGAGCGTGGCGGGCTTCGCACGGGCGATCCGCCAGGCGACGAGGGCCGCGAGCCCTTCGTGCACGAGCCGGCCGGCAAACGGAAAGACGAAGGCGTGGTGGCCGTCACGGCCGGTCCAGCGCTCGACGAGCAGTGTGTCGCGGTCAGGAAGCCGGCTCCACCGCGACTGAATCTCGAGCAGCGGCAGCACCGCGGCCACCTCCCGCGGCGCCGTGCGTGCGCCGCCGGGCCGCGAGGCGTCGCGGACGAGATCGAGCACGGCGGAGGAGAGCAGGGTGGAGAGGGGCATCCGTCCGCCATTCCACCGCGGCACCTGCAGCGATGCCGTGACACGGCTCCGCTTCACCCAGGCAGTGAGGCCGTCGAACCGGAAGAGCACGAGCGGCCGACCTGCAAACAGAAAACGGTCGCCCTCGTTGAGCCTGGAGATGAACGATTCCTCGACCGTGCCGAGCCTGCCGCCGCGAAGCCACTTCACGTCGACGGTGGCGTCGCCCGCGATCGTGCCGATGCTCATGCGGTGGCGGCGGGCGATCGCCTTGCTGGCGATGTACCAGCGGCCGAACCGCTCGACGATCTTCGCGTAGTCGGGATAGGCGGTGAGCGCGGGGCCACCGCGGGCGGCGAAGTCGATCGCCCACTGCCAGGAGGCGTCGTCGAGGTTGGCGAAGGCCCGCGTGCGGCGAACCTCGGCGAGCAGTTCGGCCTCGCGGAAGCCGCCGCTGCAGGCGACGGTGACGATGTGCTGGGCGAGGCAGTCGAGCGCGAGCTCGAGCGGCCGGCGGGCTTCGACGGTGCCTTCGGCCACGGCTCCGCGTGCGGCGGCGCACTCGATGAGCTCCAGGGCATGCGTGGGCACGCAGACGAGCCGGCCGGTCGCTCCGGGCGCGTGGCCGCTGCGGCCCGCCCGCTGCAGGAGCCTGGCGATCCCCTTGGGGCTGCCGACCTGCAGGACCTGCTCGACGGGCCCGAAATCGACGCCCAGGTCGAGGCTCGACGTTGCCACCACGCACTTCATCAGCCCTTGTCGCAGGCCGGCTTCCGCCTTGGTGCGAAGTTCGCGATCGACCGAGCCATGATGCAGGGCGATCGCTTTCCTCCAGTCGGGGCGGGCTGCGGCGATCGCGTCATACCACCGCTCGGCCTGCGAGCGGGTGTTGGTGAACACGAGCGTGGTCGTGGCCCGGTCGATCGCCGCCACCACCTGGGGCAGGAGCCGCATGCCCATGTGGCCGGCCCATGGAAACCGCTCCATCGGCTCGGGGATCAGCGTTTCGATGTCGAGCTTCCGTGGAATCGCCGCCGACACGAGCCGGGCCTCGGCCGCGCGGGATGGGCCCACGAGCGCGGCGACGGCGTCGGTGAGGTTGGCGAGCGTGGCCGAGAGGCCCCACGTCACGAGACCGGCTCGGAGCGACCGCAGCCGCTCGAGGGCGAGCTCGGTCTGCACGCCCCGCTTCGTGGAGAGGAGTTCGTGCCATTCGTCCACGATCACGGTATCGAGCGCAGAAAAAATCTCGTGCGCGTCGTCGAGGGAGAGCAGGATCGAGAGCGACTCGGGCGTGGTGACCAGCACCGTCGGCCAGTTGGCGCGAAGCCGACGGCGGTCGGCGGCCGAGGAGTCGCCGGTGCGGAGGCCGACCGACCAGCCGGAGGCGACGGGGCGTGGCTTTGCGAGCGGTGCCTCCAGCGCGCGGACGGTGTCGGCGGCGAGGGCGCGAAGCGGCGTGATCCAGACGACGCGGGGTCCGGGAGATCGCTCGTCGCCCGAGGCATCGAGGGCCTCGGATCGGGCCACCGCACCGAGCCACGCGGCGAGCGTCTTGCCCGTGCCGGTCGGCGCGTGCAGCACGCCGCTGGCGCCGGCGGCGACTGCCTGCCAGACCTCTTCCTGAAACGGAAAAGGCTTCCAGCCTCGCTCTGCGAACCACTCAT
This sequence comes from Pirellulales bacterium, assembly GCA_040397625.1. Lineage (GTDB taxonomy): Bacteria > Planctomycetota > Planctomycetia > Pirellulales > UBA1268 > QWPN01. The sequence continues at coordinate 3,624 of JBBAVQ010000074.1, forward strand.
GGAACGCAGCCGCGGCCTGGCCGCGGTCGGGGGCGTTCGCTGGTCGGCGTGCTCGTGTGCGCGGGCCCGCGGTGCTAGCCATCCCGGCGGCTTTCTTGAGTTCACGGAGCGAAGGGCTTTCCGTTAGTGTAGGCGGGTGACGGGGCGAGACGTTCCCCTGTGGCGCGTGGAGCCTGGCCGGATGGAGGATTCGCTGCGACGGTGCGTGGCCGAGGCGATCGGCACCTTCTGCCTCGTGTTTGCCGGCACGGCCGCGATCGTGGTCGATGCCGCTGGTGGCGGCGTGACGCATGTGGGCGTGTCGCTGGTCTTCGGGCTGGTGGTGTTTGCGATGATTGCGGCGGTCGGCGATGTGTCGGGGGCCCACATCAATCCCGCGGTCACGTTTGGCTTCTGGCTCGCGGGCCGGTTTCCGGCGACCTCGATCGCGGGCTACGTGGCGGCACAGATCCTGGGTGCCTGCGCGGCAAGCGCGGCCGTGCATGCACTCTTTCCGGCGGACGCGAACCTCGGAGCGACGCAGCCCGCCGGGGCGGCCGCTCAGGCATGGTGGCTCGAACTGATCCTGACCGCGATCCTGATGTACCTGATCCTCGCCGTCTCCTCGGGGAGCCGTGAGAAGGGGATTACGGCGGGGCTTGCGATCGGCGGCATGGTGACCCTCGGGGCGTTGCTCGGTGGTCCCGTCAGCGGGGCATCGATGAATCCGGTCCGCTCGCTCGCACCGGCGGTGGTCTCGGGCCGACTCGACCACCTCTGGATCTATCTCACGGCGCCGTTTGTTGGCGCCGCCGTGGCGGTCGTCGCCTGTCGATGGTCGCGGCCGGCTGGTTGCTGCAACGGCCGCTGTTCCCCGGAGTCCACTTCATGAGCGTTGCATCCGCGACGTGATTCGCGACAAGGTGCATGCCGCGCTGGTGGCGTTGGGCTTGGACGGACTTCGTACAAGCCGAAGGCCGTAAGGCCTCGGGCGAGTCACGCTGGACGCGGCGATGGTTGGCGGTTCGCCCCACGCCTCACGGCGTTGGGCTTGGACGGACTTCGTACAAGCCGAAGGCCGTAAGGCCTCGGGCGA
>JBBAVQ010000074.1:4798-6635 GCA_040397625.1 Pirellulales bacterium
GTCACGCTGGACGCGGCGATGGTTGGTGGTTCGCCCCACGCCTCACGGCGTTGGGCTTGGACGGACGTAGGCTTTGTTATCCCGGTTCAGCCGTAGTGCTCGCGTCAGCGGTGATCATCCGCTTGAGGTCGGCGAGCGTGCCGGCGTCGGCGGGCTCCTTGTCTTTTCGCCAGCGAACGATTCGCGGAAACCGCACCGCCACGCCCGACTTGTGCCGGGTCGAGAGCGAGACGCCCTCGAAGGCCAGTTGCAGCACGACCGTGGGCCTGCAGATCCGCACCGGGCCGTGTTTTTCGAGCGTGGTCGCCCGCACGATCCGGTCGAGTTCCACGATCTCGGCGTCGGTGAGCCCCGAATAGGCCTTGGCCACGGTGACGAGCCTGCCGTCGTCCCAAAGGCCGAGCGTGTAGTCGCTGTGGAGACCCGCCCGACGGCCGTGGCCCGCCTGGGCGTAGAGGAGCACGGCGTCGATCTCCAGGGGCTCGACCTTCCACTTCCACCAGTCGCCCCGCGTGCGGCCCGCGGAATATCCGCTCGCGAGCCGCTTGAGCATCAGGCCCTCGACACCGCGGGCTCGCGACTGCGCTCGGTGCGCTGCGAGATCCGCCCACGAGCCGCCTGCCACGAGCGGTGAAAGCAAGAGGCGGCCCGCGTCGGCCGGGGCGGTGCCCGCCAGCAGGTCGGTGAACGCCGTCGCCACGAGCCGCTCCAGCCGCCGCCGCCGCTCCGCGAGCGGCATCTGCCGCAGGTCAACGCCGCCTTCCTCGAGCACGTCGTAGGCGACGAACACGCAGGGCACCTCGTCGAGGACTTTCTTCGTGATCTTCTTGCGGCTTGCCCGCTTCGAGAGCGTCGCGAACGGCAGCAGGCGGCGGTCGCGGACGGCGAGCAGTTCGCCGTCGAGCACGGTGCCTGGCGGGAGCGTGCCGCCCGCGGCCACGATCTCGGGAAAGGCGTCGTTCACCAGCTCCTCGCCTCGGCTCCAGACGGTGGTGTCGCTGCCGCGGCGGACGATCTGCGCCCGCATGCCGTCCCACTTCCACTCGGCCTGCCAGGCGGTTACGTCGCCCAGGTCATCGGTCACGTGCTCGACGGCGGTGCGATCGAGGCCCGAGGCGAGAAAGAACGGATACGGTCGCCGGCTGTCGGCGGCCGCCGCTTCCGGCCCGAGCAGCGCCGTGAAGGCGGCGGCGTCGGCCGGTAGGCTGCCCATCAGGCGATGGGCCATCTCGGCCTGATCGATGCCCGCGACCTCGGCGAGCGCCCGGGCCACGAGCGTTCGCGACACGCCCACGCGCAGGCCACCGGTGAGCAGTTTGTGCCAGACGATCCGCTCTCGGGGGGCGAGCCGCCGCCAGACCGCTGTCACCACGTCGCGGGTGCGGGCCTCGTCGGCGCCGCGCAGGTCGTGAATCGTGGTCCGCATGATCTCCGCGAGGCTGCGATCGCTTGGCTCGTCCGTGGCGATCTCAGGCTCGGGGAGCACGAGGGCCAGCGTCTCGGCGAGGTCGCCCACGTGCGCATAGCACTCCTCGACGAGCCAGGCGGGCAGCCCCGTGACGTCGGCGGCCCATGCACGGAGCTGGCTCGTGGACACGCTCCGCAGTTGGCGTCCGCCCGACAGCACGGCGAGGGCGGCCGCCGCGTCGCCGGCGGGCGCGGCGACGAAGTAGTCGCGGAGGGCCGCGACCTTCTCGGAGGTGCTCGTCGTGGCGTCGAGCTGCCAGTAGAGGTCGGTGAAGGCCTTCATGAGTCAGACCTGGTGCTCGGACTGGAGTGGCTTACGCGGGCAGAGAAAGCCGACCGGCCGTGAGGCCGCGGGCACGCGGCGTTGGAT
>JBBAVQ010000074.1:6735-11263 GCA_040397625.1 Pirellulales bacterium
TACGCGGGCAGAGAAAGCCGACCGGCCGTGAGGCCGCGGGCACGCGGCGTTGGATGCGGTGTCTGGTGGCAGTTCGCCCCACGCCTTACGGCGTTGGGCTTGTACGGAGATGCAACTGGGGCACGCGAGGTTCATTGCGGATCCATGTCGGCCGACTCAGCGATGGCGGCATCCGGCGTGGCTTCGCCCGCGAACCGCGTGGGGAGCACCGAGGCGTCGAGCCCTTTTGTTTCGCGGAGGTAGCGGGCGAGGGCGTCGCTGAACCCGTGGGTGGCGAGCACTCGCCGGGCGCCGGTGGCGTCGATGGCCGCCAGCAGGCCGGGGAAGTCGGCATGGTCGGAGACGGCAAACCCCTTGTCGAAGCCACGGCGGCGTCGCACGCCGCGGAGCATCATCCAGCCCGAGGCCATCGCCACGCTCGACTCGCCGAAGAGGTTCAGCCACGAACTGCCAAGCACGCTCGGCGGTGCGATCACGAGGGCCCGGCCGTTGCCCACGCGGCGGGCCCGCGGCGGCACGCGGTCGATCGGTGGCAGCCGCACACCACTGGCCCGGTAGGCCTCGACGAGCTTCATCACCGCGCCGTGGGCCACGATCGGGCCGATGGATGGATCGATCATCGCGGCCAGCCGCTGCGCTTTGCCGAGCGCGTAGGCGAGGATCACACTCGTGCGGCCGGCATCGCGGTTGGCACGCCACCAGGTGTTGATCTCGGCCGCGATCTCCTCCGGGCTCTGCCAGCGGTAGACCGGCAGGCCGAAGGTCGATTCCGTGACGAACACGTCGCACGGGACGTGCTCGAACGATGCGCAGGTGGGGTCGTGGTGGAGTTTGTAATCGCCGGTGACAACCCAGGTGACGCCGCCATGCTCGATCCGCACCTGGGCCGAGCCGAGCAGGTGGCCCGCGGGGTGGAGCGACACCTGCACGCCGTTGATCGACACGCTCTCGCCGCGGCGGAGCGTGTCGATCGGCGAGGCACCGCCGATCCGCGAGCGGAGCACGAGTTTGCCCTCTGCGGCGCAGAGGTAGCGATCGCATCCCGAGCGGGCATGGTCGGCGTGGGCGTGGGTGATGACCGCCCGCGGCACCCGCCGCCACGGATCGACGTAGAAGTCACCCCGCTCGCAGTAGAGACCCGACTCGGTGACTTCCAGCAGATCCCGCACGGCTCCTCCGCTGCAGTCCCCAGGGAGATGGTGGGCAGGGACATGGTGGACGCCCTCGATCGTACCCCGACGAGCGGACGGCCCGAAAGGAGCCCTGCGAGTCGCGGATCGCCTAGACTCAAAATCACTCCTCAGGAGATCGTCATGCCGGCTGCCGCCCCTGCCGACGTCGTTCGCGTTCATCCCGTGGTTCGCAGCCTGGGCACCCTCGACCCCCGCGAGGTCTACCGCGGGCAGGTGTTCCACGATCGCCTGCTCTGGCAGGGGCACAGCGCCGGGCACGTCTCGACGTATCGCATCGACGTCCACGCGGCCGACGGGGCGCGGCTCGCCTCTGCCTCCGTTCCGCACACGCTGGAGTTTGTGCATCCCTTCGGGCCGCGAACGGTCCTTGTGGTGGGCAAGCATTACCACCGCCGCGGCGGGTGGCGGACCTACCACACGCGTGTGCGGTTCAACGCCGGCCCCGGGCGACCGCCGCGGCTGACCGTGAAGACCTGCACGATGCCGAAGCGGCTGCAGGTGGAGCAGTTCGGGGGCGGCCCCGGCGCGATGTTCTTCAACGAACCGGGCTCGCGGAAGGTGGTCCGCTGGAACGGCTGGTGGAGCCGGCCGCTCGAGCCCGACATCCACTTTCCCGGCACGATGGTCCACTGCGGCCGACATCTGTTCGTTCTTGAGCGCAACGACTTTCGGCCCGGTCGCGAGACGATCGCCCGGATCGACCTCGTCACGCAGGCGATCGAGCGGACCTTCCCGACCCCCCGGCAGCGGATCACGGCGCTGGTGGACGTGCCGGGCTCGCCGTGGATCGCCGCGACCGAGGCCTGGGCCGATCAGGTGCTGCTGATCGACCGCGCCGCCAACCGCCTGGCCGCCACGCTGACGGTTCCGGGCATGCCCGTGGAACTGGCCGCGGCCGGCGGCCGGCTCGTCGTGCTGGCCGCGGAGTCGCGGACGCTCCGCTTCTTCGACCTCACTCGCGCCGGCCTGCCGCTGGTGGCCGAGTGGGACCTCTCCGGGATCGGCCCGGCGCACGAGCATCCCCGGGCGATCCACGTCGATCCCGAATCGGGCAGCGTCTTCATCCGCTTCGCCTTCCATCCGCTTCTGGAGGATAGTGTCGCGGACGTCACGCTGGCGGTCGATCCCGAGGGGCGCTCGTTCCGCCGCCCAGGTTGATCGGGCTGTCGGCGATCGCGGCGACGATGCCGCGGATGATGCTTGTACCGTCTTCCGTCTTCAGGCTCTCGTACCAGGCCTGCGTGGCGGCCGGGTCGAAGGCATGAGTCTCCCGGCATCGCTTGCGGGCGCGGAGCACGAGGTCGGCCGCCCGGCGCGACCGCATCTGCTGGTAGCGAAGCAGGCTGTCCTCGATGCTGATCGTGTTGGTGGCCAGCGAGATCGCCAGTGCGAAGGAGTCTTCGAGCGCCGAACACGCCCCCTGGCCGATGTCCGGAGACGTGGTATGGGCCGCGTCGCCGAGCAGGGCCACCCGGCCCCGCACCCAGGTGTGGAACGGATCCACGTCCCAGATCTCGACGCGGTTGAGCGACGTGTTGGGATCGATCGCGGCGAGGAGCGCCTGCACGCCCGGGGCCCAGCCGGCGAAGGCCGCTTCGAGCGGCCGCTTGCCCTCCGCCCGGTCGTAGGGGATGCCGGCCGGCTGGGGGACGTCGGCGAAGAAGTAGAAGCGGTCACCCGCGACCGGCATCACGGAGCACCGCTTGCCGTCCGCCACGTAGGTCGTCCACTGGGTGGCCGGGCCGATCGCCTCGTCAACCGGGATCAGGCCGTTGAAGTTCGTGTAGCCCGCGTAGGTCCGCTCGATCCGCGGGCCGCCTTCGGCCGCCCCGGTCACGTAGTCGCGGGCGGCCGAGCGGGCTCCGTCGGCGGCGACCAACAGGTCGGCGGAGTCGGTCGTGCCATCCTCGAACGTGGCGGTCACCGTGCTCCCGTCGTCGGCGATGCCCGAGAGCCGCATGCCGAGGCGGATGGCGTCGAGGCCGAACCGCTTCATCAACAGCGCCTGCAGGTCGGCGCGGGCGACGGGGTAGGGCCGCGTCCCCGTCTGCGCCGTCACGGGCGCCAGGCTGAAGCGGCAGAGCGTCTCGCCGGATCGGCCGTCGAGGTAAGCCATGTCGTCCATCGACCCGCCGAGGGCCGCGACCTCGGCCGCGAGCCCGAGCCAGTTGAGCACCTTCATGCCGTTGGACCACACCGAGAGCGCGGCCCCGACCGGCTTGTTCTCCCGCATCTGGTCGTAGATCACGACCTCGTGGCCGAGCCGCTTGAGCGCGATGCCGGCGCTCGCTCCACCGATGCCCGCCCCGACGACGATGATCTTCATGGCCGGCTCGCGGAACGGCTGCCGAGAGAGCTGACTACCGGTAGGCCTGGCTGCCGACCGCGGGGAAGCGGTAGCCGCCGAATCCGAGCGGCGCGTAGGTGGGCCAGTCGCCTGGGACCACGCCCGGCGGCGTGCCGTACATCTTCCAAGTGGGCGTCCGCGGGTTCGTTGGCGGCACGAAGTACTTCGGCCGCGTGCCGTGACCGGTCACGTAGGGTGACGCGCCTGGTGCATAGGGCGCCTGGTTCTGCGGCGTGCCCAGCGACATCGGCGACCGGGGGCCGTTGAACCACCGCCGGCCGGCTGCTTCGACGGGCGACGCGATGGCCACGGCGGTGACGGTGACGAGGATCGAGATCAGCAAGAGACGACGCACGGCAGACATCCGGGGAGGGGACTGGGATCATGCAGAGTATCGGTTTCTGAGGCCGTGTGCCTTGGCGGGGTTGGCGGTGGCGCGACGGGCAGCGGTCGCGCGGGTTGTAGCGTCGCGTGGGCCCGTCGCCGGACGCTTGCTCGCATTCAGGAAGCCCAATCGCGTAAGCGATGGGGGCCTGCTGGCCCCGCCCCGCCGCTTACGCCGTTGGGCTCGTGGGACGAGTGGTGGCCTCCGGCTCCGCCCAGCGGACGTCCACCTTCATGCCGAAGACCTTCTCGAAGAGGTCGGTCCGACGCTCCGCACCCCAGATGTCAACCTGCGGCTCCTGGTCGGCCACCACCTCGAGCACGGCCCGGCCGTCGTTCACCGAGGCAAGCACGTCACGGACCTGCTGCGAGCGGCTGCGGTCGAGACCGCCAGCGATCCGGAGGATGGCCGCCAGCCGCTGCACCCGTCGCTGGTCGTCCGCCGCCAAGCGAGAGAGGTTCTCGTGCTTCTTCTTCGGCAGGGCACCGCGGTGGTAGCGGGCCACGTTGGCGATCAGCTCGAGGTCGTGCGGCCGCAGGCCGGGCAGGCGGCTGTTGCGGATCAGGTGGTAGCTGTGCTTGTGGTGCTGGTCGTAGTTGATCA
>JBBAVQ010000075.1:0-11240 GCA_040397625.1 Pirellulales bacterium
GGGTGAGGGCAAGCCGGGTGAGGGCAAGCCGGGTGAGGGCAAGCCGGGTGAGGGCAAGCCGGGTGAGGGCCAGCCAGGTGAGGGCCAGCCAGGTGAGGGCCAGCCAGGTGAGGGCCAGCCAGGTGAGGGCGGTGAACGCCAGGTGCAGCAGAGCGACGGCAGTGATTCCGGCGGCGCCACGCTTGGCGGCGGCGCGATTGGTGGTGACCGTGGGGCGGCAGGTGGCAATCAGAACGCGGAACGGCAGGATCGCGAGATGGAATGGGGCGAGCAGGATCTCGCGCATGCCCGCAATGCCGCCGACCTCGCGATCGAGCATCTGAAGAACGCGGTCGATTCGGGCGATGCTGGGGTGCTCGACGAACTCGGTTGGACCCCCGAGCAGGCGCGCGCGTTCCTCGCGAGGTGGGAAGCGCTTCGGCGGATGGCGCGAAGCGGAGACCCGCGGGCTCGCGGCGAGTTCGATCAGGCCGTCAAGAGCTTGGGCCTGCGTCCGACCGGAGTGCGGAGCAACCGCGATGTGCCGGCCGACGTGAAGGGAGGGCAGGCCGAGGGCCGCCGCAGTCGGCCGCCCAACGACTACCGTGAGCAGTTCAAGGCGTTCATGCAGGGAACGTCCGCCGAATGATCCAGCCCTTCGAAGGACCGCGCTATCTGGTGTCGTTCGGCCCGAAGCGGGTCCCGCACTGCTTCACCGATGTGCTGATCCTCGGGGGCGGTCTCGCTGGGCTGCGGGCGGCGCTGGCGGTCGATCGGCAGTTGTCGGTGACCGTGGTCACGAAGGACGATTTGCAGAGTTCGTCGAGCCAGTGGGCCCAGGGAGGCATCGCCGGCGTTGTCGATCCCGAGGATCGCTTCGACAACCACGTCGCCGACACCCTCACGGCGGGCTGCGGACTGTGCCACGACGACGTGGTGGATGCCGTCATCCGCGAGGCCCCCGGCCGCATCGCCGAACTGATCGCCTGGGGAACACGATTCGACGAGCGGGATGGTGCGCTCGCCCTCGGCCGCGAGGGAGGCCACAGCCATCACCGGATCGTGCACGCCCTCGGTGATGCCACCGGCCGGGAGGTGATGCGGGCGGTGATCGAACAGACGCGAAAGCTCGACAACCTCGCCGTCTGGCCCGAGACCTTCACGATCGATCTCGTGACGCACGAGGGCGTCTGCCGAGGGGCGCTCGTCTGGAACCCGCGGCACGGCAAGACCTTCGTCTGGGCGCGGCGGACGATCCTCGCCACGGGCGGCGCGGGGCAGATCTACCGCGAGTCGACGAATCCTCCGGGGGCCAGCGGCGACGGCATGGCGCTCGCCTGGCGGGCGGGAGCGGAACTCCGCGACATGGAGTTCATGCAGTTTCATCCGACGGTGCTCTACATCGCCGGCGGCTCCCGGAGCCTGATCACGGAGGCGGTGCGCGGCGCGGGGGCGCACCTCGTCGACAAGGATGGCCGGCGGTTCATGCCGGAGTTCGATGGCCGCGCCGAACTGGCGCCCCGCGACGTGGTGTCGCGGGCGATCACCGTGGTGATGCAGCGCACCCACCATGCCAACGTCTATCTCGACCTCTCGCACCTCGATCCCGCGATGGTGCACGAGCGCTTCCCGGGAATGGCCGCGATCTGCGGCCAGTTTGGCCTCGACCTGGCCCGCGACCGGATTCCGGTGCGGCCCGGCGCGCACTACATGATCGGTGGCGTGACGGTTGACGACGTGGGTCGCACCGACATTCCCGGCCTGTTCGCCGCTGGCGAGGTGACGTCCAGCGGCCTGCACGGTGCCAACCGGCTCGCGAGCAACAGCCTCCTGGAGGGCCTGGTGTACGGCGCGCGGGCGGGCGAGACGGCCGCGGCGGAGGTGCTCGCGGAGGGCTCGCGGGGCGGCGACGAGTTTCACGTTCCGCCGATCTCCCAGCCGAAGGCATCGGCCGATGGCAGCGACGCCGGGCTCGACCTGGCCGACATCCGCAACTCGCTCCGCTCACTCATGTGGCGACACGTCGGCGTGGAGCGGAGCGGCGACTCGCTCGCGGAGGCGCTGGCGACAGTGGAGGGCTGGTGCCGCTACGTGCTACCGCAGCAGTTTGCCGACCCACAGGGCTGGCAGCTTCAGAACATGCTGGAGGTGGCCCGGCTGATGATTCGCGGCGCGATCTGCCGCCAGGAAACCCGTGGCGTCCACTTCCGTGGCGACCACCCCGAATCCCACGACGCCTGGCGGACGCACATCGCCTGGCACCGCAGCGTGGCCGAGCCCCGCCTCGAGCCGCTCAAGGCAAGAACGTAGCTCAGGGCAGCCCTGAGCGGTGCGGGAGAGCCAGCATGCCCCCATCGCTTACGCGATTGGGCTTCCTGAAACCGGATCAAGCGAGGGGCGGCCTGTGCCCGAGAGCCGGGCTCGGCGGCAAGCGAAGCCAGGATGGCGAAGCGTAGCCGGCGTGCAGCGAGCGGAGGGCCGGAGCCCGCAGCGAGCGTCCGGCGATGGGCATGGGCAGCTCCGAGCGGTGCGGCGGCACCGGCATGCCCCCATCGCTTACGCGATTGGGCTTCCTGGCGGAGCGAGCGTCCGGTTGCAGGGAGCGCGCAAGCCAAAGCCCCCGGAAATCGCCGACTTGCCGCGCGGCGGCGACCCGGAAACAATGTGGGACGTTTCCACGATTCCCGCACCGGACGCCCATGACCGCACGCGACACCGTCTCCTCCGCCGAGGCCATGATCGAGGCCGACGGCCTCACGAAGTACTACGGCGACTTCATCGCCATCGAAAATGTCTCGTTCCGCGTGCCCCGCGGAGAGATCGTCGCCTTCCTCGGGCCCAACGGCGCCGGGAAGAGCACCACGATGAAGATCCTCACGGGCTATCTGGCCCCGACCTCCGGCACGGCACGCATCGCGGGCCACGACATGTCGACCGATCGGCTCGCCGGCGCCGAGCGGCTGGGCTACCTCCCGGAGAACGGCCCGCTCTATCCCGACATGACTCCCCGCAGCCTGCTGGAGTTCTTCGCCGACGCCCGCGGGCTTACGGCCGCGCGGAAGAGAGACCGCATCGAGGCGGTGGTCAAGCAGTGCGAACTCGGCAGTGTGATCGGCAAGGCGATCGGCAAGCTCTCCAAGGGCTATCGGCAGCGGGTCGGGATGGCGCAGGTGCTGTTGCACGAGCCCGACGTGCTGATCCTCGACGAGCCGACCAGCGGCCTCGATCCCAATCAGATCCGCGAGGTTCGCGAGACCATCCGCCGGTTGGGCCAGAGCAAGACGATCCTGCTCTCGACCCACATCCTGCAGGAAGTCGAGGCGCTCGCCGACCGCGTGATCCTGATCGCCGAGGGTCGGGTGCGATTTGACGGCCCGCCCGCCGACCTGCGGCGGGACGGCCGCTCGCTCGACGAGCGGTTTCATGAACTGACCCGCTCGGCCTGACACCGGCTGCGGCAGCATTCGCCGCCCGTGCACCGAGGTGCTCCCCTTGCCCCACCGAATCACCATCACACGAGACCTGAACGAGGGACCGACGACATGAAGTGGCACGTTCTCGACGCCGTCTTCAAGCGGAATTTCGTCGCCTATTTCTCGAACCCCACGGGCTACGTCTTCATCTGCGTGTTCGTGCTGCTGGGTTCGCTGGCCGCCTTCTGGCCGCCGGAGTTCTTCAACTCCAACCTCGCCAACCTCGACCAGCTCAACCGCTACCTGCCCTACATCCTGCTGGTGTTCGTGCCGGCGATCACGATGAGCGTGTGGGCCGACGAGCGGCGGCAGGGGACCGACGAACTTCTGCTCACGATTCCCGCGAGCGACTGGGAGGTGGTGTTCGGCAAGTATCTCGCGGCGGTGGGCATCTTCACCGTCGCCCTGATGTTCTCGTGCATCTGCAACCTGATCATCCTGCTCAGCTGGGGCACGCCCGATGCCGGGCTGTTTCTGGCCAACTATCTCGGCTACTGGTTCGTGGGCCTCGCCATGCTGGCGGTCGGCATGGTGGCGAGTTTTCTGACGAGCAACCTGACGGTCGGCTTCATCCTCGGCCTGTTGTTCAACGCGCCCCTGGCGGTGTCCGACCAGGCGGGGGCGGTGATGGGCCCCGCGGCCGCTTCCCGCGTGAAGGCCTGGAGCCTGGCCGAGAACTTCTCCGACTTCGGCCGCGGCGTGGTGAGCCTGTCGTCGGTCGCCTACTTCCTCGGCATCGTGGCCGTCTGTCTCTACCTCGCGATGGTGCTGATCGGTCGCCGCCACTGGACCGGTCGCCGCGATTCGAGCCCCATGGGCCTCCACTATCTCGCCCGCACCGCGGGCCTGCTGGCGGCGGCGGTGGGCGCCGTGCTGATCTTCCGGTCGGCCGACGTGCGGGGCGATCTCTCGCAGGAGCAGATCAGCACCCTCTCCCCGGACACGAGGAAGCTGCTGCGGACGCTGGAGACGAGCCGCCCGATCGACATCAAGGCCTACGTCAGCCCGGTCGTGCCCGAGGACTACACCCAGACCCGCATCAACCTCCTCAACTCGCTCAAGCAGGTGGAGCGGCTCGGTCGTGGCAAGGTGAACGTCGAGGTGATTCCCACCGAACCCAAGACGGAGGAGGCGGCGCTGGCGCTGCAGCAGTTCGGGATTGAGCCGCAGCGGGTGGTGTCGCGTGTCCGTGGCACCTACCGGAACGATCAGGAGATCTTCCTCGGGTGCGCCTTCACCAGCGGTCTGGAGAAAGTGGTGGTGCCGTTCTTCGACCGCGGCACTCCGGTGGAGTACGAACTCGTCCGCTCGATCTGCACGGCGGCCCAGCAGAAGCGGAAGCGGCTTGGCGTGCTCACCACCGACGCCGACCTGTATGGCGGGTTCGACATGATGAGCGGCCAGCAGCGGCCGCGGCAGCCGCTCGTCGAGGAACTCGAGAAGCAGTACGACGTCATCCAGGTCGATTCCACGGCGCCGATCACGGAGACATTCGATGTTCTCCTGGCAGTGCAGCCGTCGTCACTCGGTCCGGAGCAGATGGCCAACTTCGTCGCGGCCGTGAGGGCCGGGCAGCCGGTGGCGATCTTCGAGGATCCGCTCCCGGTGATGATGCAGGGGGTGCCAGGAACGGCGCAGCCGCGCCGGAGTCCGATGGGGCCGATGGCGATGTTCGGCGGTCCGCAGGGGCAGCCGAAGGGCGATCTCGGCATGCTCTGGGACGCCCTCGGCGTGAAACTCTCCGCCGGCGCCGACCGGCCGGCGATGGGCGCCATGGGCTCGGCGCCGTTCATCGTCTGGCAGCGATACAACCCGCACCCCAAGCTCGCACTCGAGGACGAGTTTGTGTTCATCGACGCCGCCTTGGGGGCCGAGGGAGGCGACAAGGGGGCGGGCTTTGGCGCCGACCAGCCGATCACCCGCGGCCTCCAGGAGGTGCTCTTCCCGTTCCCTGGCGGGATCGAGAAGACCGGCGGTGGCGAACTCACGCTCACGCCCCTCGCCCGCACCGGCAAGGGGTCGGGCACGATCGAGGTGGCCCGCGTCGAGCAGGCGATGCAGGGGGGCGACACGCGGCTGTTGCGGGCCTTCGAGAAGCCCGGGGACGAGACAATGACGCTCGCCGTGGCGGTCGAGCGGAAGCAGTCGCCCGCCAAGGAGGGTGATCCAGAGCCCAAGCCCGTCAGGGCGGTGGTGGTCTCCGACATCGATCTGCTGTCGGGAGTGTTCTTCGGGCTCAGGAACCGCCGCGACGAGACGTTCAACTTCGACTTCGACAACGTGACCTTCGCCCTCAACGTGCTCGACTGGCTCTCCGGGGACGACCGGTTCGTCGAGATTCGCAAGCGGAAGCCGAAGCACCGCACGCTCCAGCGGATCGAAGACGCCGTGGCCAGCGCCCGCGAAGACGCCGAGAAGCAGCGGGCGACCTTCATCGGCGAGTTCGACAAGGCCGAGCGGGATGCCAACGACGCGATGCAGAAGGAGGTTGGCGCCTTCGAAAAGAAGATCAAGGAGATGGAGGAGCAGGGCGACGCCAATCCGCAGGCCGCGATGCAGGCGATCCAGCAGCTGGCCAGTAGCCAGCGACTCGCGCAGCGGAAGCTCGACACGAAGATCGAGCAGCTGCGGCGGAAGCGGGATGCCGAGGTCGAATCGGTCGAGCGCAAGCTCGAATCGACCATCCGCCGCGAGCAGGATTGGCAGAAGTGGCTCGCGGTGATCCTGCCGCCGATCCCGCCGCTGATCGTGGCCTTCTTCGTCTTCTTCCGCCGCCGCGCGCTGGAGCGCGAGGGCGTGGCGAAGTCGCGGCTCAGGTAACGGAGGATTCGAGCGATGCACGCACACCACCACTCCACCGGTCATGCTGCCGACGGCCCGTCGCCGGCCTTTCGCCGCACCGCCACCTTCCTCGCCGTCGGGGCGGGGCTCCTGCTGCTCGGCGGCTGGCTGAATCTCAGGCCCACGCTGCGGCAGCGGGCCGTCGTCGGCGACGAGCAGCAGGCCAAGGTGCTCTTTCCCGATCTGGCCGACGCCTCGAAGGCGGCGAGCCTCGAGATCGTGTCGTTCGACGACGAGACGGCCACGCTCAAGCCCTTCAAGGTGGTGCGGTCCGAGGGGGTCTGGGTGCTCCCGTCGCACGAGAACTATCCAGCCGACGCCAAGGACCAGCTCGCGGCGGCCGCGACGGAGTTGATCGAGCGGCCCGTGCTCGACGTCGTCAGCGACTCGCCCGGCGACCATGAGACCTACGGCGTGATCGAGCCCGACCCGGAAAAGGTGAAGGTGGGCATGACCGGTGTGGGCCAGTTGGTCGAGATCCGCGACGCGTCGGGCAACAAGCTGGCGCGGCTGATCGTCGGCAAGGAAGACAAGCGGCCGGCCGCCGCCGGCCCGTCGTCGGGGCGAACGCTGCGGTTCGTCAGGCGTGCCGGTCAGGATCGCGTCTACCGCGTCGAACTCGATACCACGAAGTTCACCACGAAGTTCGACGACTGGATCGAGAAGGACCTGTTGAAGATCTCGCCGTGGGACGTCCGCCGACTCACGCTCGACGACTCGTCGTGCACGTTCGGCATGGACGAGGCGTCTGGCCGACCGACGATTTCGCTCGACCGCCGCAGCCGGGCGGAACTCGGCTACGACGACAAGGAAGCCGCCTGGTCGCTCATCAAGCTCGAGGCCTTCGACGACAAGAACCAGCCGAAGGAAGAGAAGCTGGGTGAGGCCGAGGAACTCGCAAGCGGCAAGCTCAACGACCTGCGAAACGCGCTCGGTGACCTGAAGATCGTGGACGTCGTCCGCAAGCCCTCCGGGCTCAGCGCCGACCTCAAGGCGGAGGAATCGTTCGCGGGCGATCGTGAGGCGGTGATGTCGCTCGCCCAGCGGGGCTTCTTCGCCATCCAGAAGGGCGACCTCGTCTCGAGCAACGGCGAAACGATCGTGGGCATGAAGGACGGGGTGGAGTACCTCCTGCGGTTCGGCAACGGCACCACCGTCACCGGCGCTGATGCGTCGGAGGGTGGCGATGCGGCCCAGAAGGAGGGAGCCGAGCCCGATTCCTCCACCGGCCGTTATCTGTTCGTGTCGGCGCGGGTCAATGAGGGGCTGCTCGAGAAGCCCGCGTTCGATCCAGTGCCCGACGCGCCAGCCGAGGGTGATGCGAAGCAGCCCGACACCGGGAAGGACGGCGATCAGAAGAAGGACGGTGCCGCCGACGAGCTCAAGAAGGCGGAGGAAGCCGAGGCCAAGGCCCAGGCGGCGCTCGAGGAGCGGCGGAGAGTGGAGGCCGAAAACCGCCGCAAGCAGGAGCAGTATGACGAGCAGGTGAAGGCCGCACAGAAGCGGGTCCGCGAGTTGAACAACCGCTTCGCCGACTGGTACTACGTCGTCTCCGACAAGGAGTACGACAAGATCCACCTCGGCCGCGACGGGATGATTCAGAAGAAGGCCGCTGACGAGAAGAAGGACTGATAAGGGGCACGCGAGTCCGCGAGTCGTCCCCGAGGCGAGGGGCTGCCCGTGCCAGTCGCCGGACGCTCGCTGCGGGCTCCGGCCCTCCGCTCGCTGCACGCCGGCTACGCTTCGCCATCCTGGCTTCGCTTGCCGCCGAGCCCGGCTCCCTGGCACGGGCAGCCCCTCGCTTGATCCGGCTTCAGGAAGCCCAATCGCGTAAGCGATGGGGGCATGCCGGCACTACCGCATCGCTCGGAGCTGCCCATGCCCGTCGCCGGACGCTCGCTGCGCCATCCATGGCTGCGCTTGTCAGCAACGCCGGCTCTCGGGCACGGGCAGCCCCTCGCTTGATCCGGCTTCAGAAAGCCCAATCGCGTAAGCGATGGGGGCACGCCGGCTTTGCCACACCACTCGCAGCACTGATTTCGCCCGTGGGTGCGTGGCTTGGTCGTTCGCTTGCAGAGGCCTCGACGGTGCTGGGCTCGGACAACGCCTTGCCCGCTGCGACGGCTTTGCAGGCGTGCGGGCGAGCCGTACGATACCGTGCCTCCGAACCTCACCCGCGGTCACCGATGTCCGACATTCTCACCTCGCCGCGGCCGTCCCGTTTTGGCCGGGCCGTCGGGTTTCGGCTGGCGGGGATCGGAGCGGCCGTGCCGCCGCGGGTCGTGACCAATGCCGATCTCGCCCGACTCGGCTGCGATCCGGAGTGGATCGTCGCCAGGTCCGGCATCCGTGAGCGTCGGCATGTGGACGACGGCGTGGCCACGAGCGATCTTGCCGCGGCTGCCGGCGAGGCGGCGATCGCCACCGCGGGCCGCCCCCGCGGCGATGTCGACCTGCTGGTTCTCGGGACGTTCACCCCCGACATGTGCATTCCCTCGACGGCCTGCATCGTCCAGGAAAAACTCGGGCTCGACGCGCCGGCGATGGACGTGACCGCCGCGTGTGCCGGATTCGCCTATGCCCTGATCACGGCATCGCAGTTCGTGGCGGCGGGCACGAGCCGGCTGCCGCTCGTGATCGGCGCCGACGCCAACTCACGACTGGTGGATCCCGAGGACATCAAGACGTGGCCGCTGTTCGGCGACGGCGCCGGAGCGGTGCTGCTCGAGCCATGTGCGGCCGACCCGTCGGGCCGGGAGCATGGGCTCCTGGCCTTCGGCTTCGGCTCCGATGGCCGCGGTGCCGGGCTCCTGGCCTGCCCCATGAGCGGCTCGCGCCAGCCACCCTCGATCGAAGGGATCGCCCGCCGCGAGCAGTTCATGAAGATGGACGGTCGGGCGGTGTTCAAGTGGGCGATCCGGCTGGCGGAGGAGAGTATCCGCACGGTGACCGACAGGGCGGGTGTGCTCCTCGACCACGTCGATCTGTTCGTGATGCATCAGGCCAACGCCCGAATCATCGAGGGTGTTCGCGACTCGCTTGGGCTGCCGGCCGAGAAGGTGTTCATGAACCTCGACCGTTATGGCAACACGTCCAGCGGCTCGATCCCGCTGGCGCTCGAGGAGGCTTGGCGGACGGGCCGCGTCGGTGCCGGCAGCACGGTCGTGATCTGCGGATTTGGGGGCGGTCTCGCCTGGGGCACCGCCGTGTGGAGGTTGTGAACATGAGCGATGGTGCGGTGAAGACGCTCCCGGCCCGGAAAGACGTGCCGGTCGGTGACACCTGGGATCTCGCAAGCCTGTGTCGCTCCGACGCGGAGTGGGAGGGGGCGCTCGCCGTCTGGGAATCCGAGATTCCGCAGTTCGCTCCCTATGCCGGCACCCTCGGCTCGTCGGCCGAACGGCTCGCCGAGTGCCTGGCCCACGACCTCGCGTTTGATCGCGAGGGAGACCGCCTCGGCACCTACGCCCAGCTGCGGGCCAGCGAAGACCTGGCCTCGGCCGATGCCCAGCGGATGGTGGGCCGCTTCCAGCACGTCTCCACGCGGGCCGGCGAGGCGGCGAGCTTCATCCGGCCGGAGATCATGGCGATTCCCGCCGCGACCCTCGCAGCGTGGATGGGCCTGCCGGTGCTCGCCCCGTACCGGCTGCTCCTTGAAAGGATCGTTCGCACGCGGGCCCACACGCTCTCGGAGCCCGAGGAGAAGCTGCTGGCGATGCAGGGCACGTTTGCCGGCACCGCCGGCAAGGTGTTTCGCCAGCTCACCGACGCCGATCTGAAGTTCGGCAGTGTGGCAACCCACACCGGCGAGCGGATCGAACTCTCGAACGCGACCTTCACGACGCTCCTCCACGATCCCGTGGCCGAGGTTCGGCGGACCGCGTTTCACCAGTACTACGCCCAGTATGAGGCCCACGCCAACACGCTGGCGGCCACGCTCTCCGGCTCCAACGAGCGCGATGTCTACGCGGCCCGCGTTCGGAAGTACCCCAGCACCGTCGAGGGGGCCCTGCACGCCGACAACGTGCCGCTGGCCGTCTACGACCAGCTGATCGCGGCAGTGCGGGCGAATCTGCCGGCCGTCCATCGCTACTACGACCTGCGGAAGCGGGTGCTCGGCCTCGCCGAGATCCACCACTACGACTGCTACGTGCCGCTGGTGCCGGAACTCGAGCAGCGGCACACCTGGGATCAGGCCGTGGCCGTGATCCTCGAGTCGCTTGCGCCGCTGGGCGCCGACTACGGCACGAGGCTCGAGCGGGGGCTCCGCGGCCGGTGGTGCGACCGCTACCCCAACGCGGGCAAGCGGTCCGGTGCCTTCAGCTCCGGCACCTACGATTCCGACCCCTACATCCTCATGAACTTCCAGGAAGACGTGATCGAGCACGTCTTCACACTCACCCACGAGGCCGGCCACTCGATGCACACGCGGTTGTCCGCGGAGGCGCAGCCCTACCAGTATTCCGGATACACGATCTTCGTGGCGGAGGTGGCGAGCACGTTCAACGAGCAGCTGCTGACGCGGCTTCTCCTGAAGCGGGCCACGTCGCCCAAGGAGCGGGCCGCGATCATCACCCGTGAGATCGACTCGATCCGGGCGACGATCATCCGACAGACGATGTTCGCGGAATTTGAACGGAGGAGCCACGCCTCGGCTGAGGGCGGCGAGCCTCTCACGCTGGAGCGGATCCGCGGCATCTACCGCGAGCTGCTCGATGCCTACTTCGGTCCGAGCTTCTCGATCGACTCGCAGCTCGAGCTGGAATGCCTCCGCATTCCGCACTTTTACAACGCCTTCTACGTCTACAAATACGCGACGGGGTTGGCCGCTGCGATCACGCTGGCCAAGAAGGTGGCGGAGGGTGAGCCCAACGCACTCGACCGCTACCTCGGGTTTCTCCGGGGCGGCTCTTCGAAGTGGCCGCTCGACCTGCTCCGCGACGCGGG
>JBBAVQ010000076.1:0-11237 GCA_040397625.1 Pirellulales bacterium
ATCGCGGGCTGGCTCGAGGGCATGGTTCAAGCCGACCGGCCGTAAGGCCGCGGGCCAATCACGCAGGATGCGGTGGCTGATCGTGGTTCGCTCCACGCCTCACGGCTTCGGACGTACACCGATCTCGTACAAGCTGAAGGCCGTTAGGCCTCGGGCGCAACCACGCTGGACGCCGTCTCAAACTCAACCCGCCCCACGCCTTACGGCGTTGGGAAGGATCTAGGCTGTGTCCTGGACTCGCCCCACGCCTTACGGCGTTGGGAGGGATCTAGGCTGTGTCCTGGACTCGCCCCACGCCTTACGGCGTTGGGCTTGGACGGATGGTTCAAGCCGACCGGCCGTAAGGCCGCAGGCTGAGGCACAACGCACTCCATCTGATCGAGTTGAGGAGGTGAGGGGCTGCCCATGTCCCGAGAGCCGGCGTTGCTTTCTCCGCGAAGCCAGGATGGCGAAGCGGAGAAAGCATCGAGCGAGTGAAGGGCAGGATGCCCGCAGCGAGCGTCCGGCGATGGGGCGTGGGCGACCCCTCACCGGCGCCACCGTGTTTCGGTGAGCGTGGGAGTTGGGTACGCCCCCTGTCAGCAAGCGGGCCTGTGCCCTGTCAGCGGGCCGGGGCCACGAGCCGGAGGATGTCGGCGGCCGGGACGCACATGTTGAGCCCCATCTGAAAGTCGCCGGGCGGGGCCTCTTCGTCCCGCCGTTCGCCGTGCGGAAGGTCGTCGGTGGCGTAGACGGCCAGCGTGCTCGACACCATTCCCACCACGTTGCCGCGATCGTCAACGAGCGGGCCGCCACTGGAGCCGACGGCGAAATCGACCGTCGTCGTGAACATCGTCTTCGCCTGGCCGTCGGCGCGATGAACGAAATAGCGGGAGAGGATCCCTTCGGTGAACGAGTAGAGGGCGCCGTCGGGGTGGCTGAGGGCGTGGAGCCGCTGGCCCGGCTTGGCGCCGGCGACGAGCGGCAGGGCGGGAAGGCGATCGACGCCCCCGAGCCGGCAGATCGCGATGTCGGCGAACGGACTCACGGCGAGGATCTCCGTGACCGGATGGATGATCCCGTCGCCCGTCTCCACGGCCAGCACGGGGGCACCCGGCAGATCGACGACGTGGTAGTTGGTGACCACGATGCCGGCGGGGTCGATGACGAAGCCCGTCGCCAGCGAGAGGTCGTGGCGGTTCTCCTCGGCCGCGGGCTCGAGCGCCGCCATCACCACCACGCTCTTTCGAACCCGCTCGAAGAGTTCCTCGCTCGAGAGCGGCCGGTTGGACGGGTCGGCCAGCCGGACGCGGCAGGGATCGATCGTCGCCCGCGACAGCAGGTCGTCGAGAGGCACCGCCCGACCGGAGGCGACGAGTTCACGGGCTCCGTCCTCGAGCCGCCGCAGCCGCTCGTCGTCGGTCGGTCCCGGATCGGCCGGCGGCTGCTCATACTCGGCGAGAATCTCCCGCAGCACGAGCCGTGTGGAGGGGTCGTCGTCGCAGCGGTCGATCGCCCTGCGGTGCATCGCGATTCCCTCGGCGCGGCTGCCGGTCATGACGAGGGCCCGGGCACAGGTCTCGAGCACCTGAACGTCGTCGCCCGCCGTGATCTCGTTGGCCTTGCGGGCGGCGCGGAGGGCAAGTGGCAGATCGCGATGGGGCAGGGCGTCGTCGGTGAGGATGCCCCAGGCCAGCGAGTCGAGTGCGAGGGCGTCGTGGGCATGATCGGTCAGAATCCGCTCGCCGATCGCTGCTGCCACCTCTGCGCCGTCGGGCTCGGCCAGTTTGGTGAAGTAGTCGTCGACGAGGTCGGTGTCGATGGGCTCCGCCGACTCGGCAACAGGCTCCGCCTCGGCGATCGCCGGCTCCGATTGGGCCAGGCTGGGTAATCCGCCGACGCCCCAGGCGATCAGGAACGCGGTGAGGCAACACGGGAAGGAGCGGACGGGCATGGGGGGCCTCACTGGCCGTCAGGCGACGTCAGAGCCGGCAGTTGCCGATCCGCGTTTCGATGATCGCGGAGGCGCCGATCGCCTCCAGCTTCTCCATCACCGCGTGGACCTCGCCCCGCTTCACCATCGCCCTCACGGCGCACCACGAGGCGTCTTCCAGGGCCATGACCGTGGGTGAGTTGAACCCCGGCGTGATCTTTTCCGCCTCGGCCAGCCGCGTGCGGGGCACGTTGTATTCGAGCAGCGACCAGCTACGGGCAATCACGATCCCTTCAAGCCGGCGGACGATTCGATCGGCGAGTACGGTGTCGTGCAGGCCGGGGTGCTGGATCAGCACGGTCTCGTAGCGGCCGATTTCATCGAGCACATGCAGCCGATTGGCGGCGAGCGTGCTGCCGGTCTCGACGAGGTCGACGATCGCGTCGGCCACTCCCAGGGCGATCATCACTTCCACACTGCCGGAGAGTTCCACGAAGTGGGCCTCCACGCCGCGGTCGGCGAGCCAGCGGCGGGTGATCCGCGGGAAGCTCGTCGCGATCCTGCGGCCTGCCAGCTTGCGGGGGTCGTTGATGGAGGCGTCATCGGGCACGCAGAGGGCGAGCCGGCAGGTGCCCACGCCGAGATCGAGCCGGTGAACCACTTCGGCGCCGCTTTCGGCGACGAGATCGGCGCCGGTGATTCCGAGGTCGATCGCCCCCTCGGCTGTCAGCACCGGGATGTCGTCGGTGCGGAGGAACGTCACTTCCACCGGCATGTCTTTGCAGCGGGCGAAGAGCGTTCGCTCCGTGCGGCGAAAGGAGAGCCCGGCGTCGCCGAGCAGCTGCGCGGAGAGTTCCGCGAGCCGGCCTTTGCTCGGCACCCCGATGCGGAGCAGCCGTTCCTGGCGGTCGTCGCTCATCGCGATCCTCCCATGTCGCCCGCAGTGCGGGCCGCCTTCTCATCGAGTCCTGAGACGCCGAATCGCCGGGCGAGTTCCTCCTCGACGCGGGCGAGGGGCACGTCGCGGCAGGCGAGCAGGACGAGCGTGTGGTAGAAGAGGTCGGCCGCCTCGGAGACGACGCGATCGTCGGTCTCACCGCAGGCTGCCCGGACGAGTTCCTCAGCCTCCTCCGTCACCTTCGCGCCAGCGGCGGGCGACCCGCCCGCGAGCAGTTTCGTGGTGTACGATCGGGCGGAGGGATCGGCCTTGCGGGAGGCGATCACACCCTCCAGGGCTTCGAAAACCTCACCGTAGCGGCGGGGCGATGGACGCGGATCGGACACGGTCGACGACGGCTCCCGGAAAGCCGCTGACGGGCTGGTCCGGATCGTCCGGGCCGCCGTCCGCGGAGCCCACAACTCTAGCATGGAACCCGGCTGAAACCGGCCACCCGGCCCCACAACTCGGCGAGGACTGCTGGTTTCTGTCGGGGCCGACGGCCTCGGGCAAGTCGTCCCTGGCGATCCCGCTGGCGCGGCGGCTCGGGGCCGAGATTGTGAGCGTCGATTCCATGGCGGTCTACCGCGGGCTCGACGTCGGCACGGCCAAGCCGACGTCCGCCCAGCGGACCGCGGTGCCGCACCACGTGGTGGACGTGATCCCGGCAGCAGAGCCCTACAGCGTCGCCCTGTGGCTCGAAGATGCCTCGCGGGCGGTCGCGGACTGCCGGTCGCGTGGTCGGGGCATCCTCTTCGTCGGCGGTACGCCGCTCTACCTGCGAGCCCTTCGTGACGGCCTGGCCCCGCTCCCACCTGCCAATCCCGACCTCCGCCATCGGCTCGCCGCCGAGGCGGCTGCAGGCGGCCCAGAGGCCCTCCATCAGCGTCTCATGGGCATCGATCCGGCCTCGGCAGCCCGCATCCATCCCCGGGACGCAAAGCGGATCATCCGGGCCCTGGAGGTGGCTGAGACCACCGGCCAGCCTCTGTCACAGGCTTTTGCACCGACCGCGAATCCGCTCTTCGAGTCGCGGCTGATGGTCGTCGATCTGCCGCGGGCGGTGCTCTACGACCGAATCGACCGCCGCGTGGAGCGGATGTTCGCGGAAGGCCTCATCGAGGAGACCCGCGCCGCCCTCGCGGCCCCCGGCAGCATCGGCCCTACGGCCCGGCAGGCCGCCGGCTATGCCGAGGCGATCGATCTGATCGAGGGCCGCATCGACCTCGCCAGCGCGATCCGCCGCACACAGCAGCGGACGCGTCAGCTCGCGAAGCGGCAGCTCACGTGGCTGCGGAGTTTTTCCGCGGCCATCTGGATCGCGGCGTGAGTCCCACGTCCCCCGCGGCCCCGGGTGGCGAACCACCCGAAGGCTGCGGGACGGACGTGGTGTTGTCATGACGCAGCGGCTTCACCCAGACTCGCGAAACTCGGCTGCGGGACGGGACGAATTGGCTCGCCAACGGCAGGATCGCCGAGGCTCGCCATCCGCGCCCCGATCCCTTCGCCCACTCGATCGTGATGCATCGAATCGTTGCGTTGAGGACCACGCAGCCGGGGGTCGGAGGAAGTCGAGGCGACGCGGGACATCCTTCCCGTCGGAAGCCGAGACGTTCACCGCCCCCGGCGGCATAGACGTTAGGCGACCAGCTTCACCGCCGGCTGCTCGCCCGTAATGCCGATGATGAACTCCTCGAAGATCTTCACGTCGAGCGCCGAGGCGGTCTCGGCCTCGGGGTGAAACTGCACGCCGATCGCGGTCCAGTTTTCGACGGCGCTCTCGATCGCCTCGATCACGCCGTCCGGCGCGCGGGCAGTGACCTTGAAGCTTGCCGCCACGTCGTCGATCGCCATGTGGTGCATGCTGTTCACGCGGATCTCGCCGTCGCCATACACCCGCTCCATCGCCGAGCCTGGCTCGACGACGAGGGCATGCCGGTGGGCGAGGTCGGTCGGATCCTTGTGGGGGATGGCCTTCGGCAGATCCTCGGGGATGTGGAGGAACAGCGTGCCCCCTTCGGTGAGGTTGATCAGCTGCATGCCGCTGCCGATCGCGAGCACGGGCATGTGGCGAGCGCAGATGTGCTTGGCGAGCATCCGGTCGAAATCCTCGCGCCGGGCGTCCATCGGGCGGACGGCCGGGTGGGGCATGTAGCCGTCGCGGCGGGGGTCGAGGTCGGCGCCTCCCACCATCACCACGCCGTCGAGCAGGTCGAGCAGGCGGACGACATCGTCTTCGTCGGCCAGGGGCGGCAGGATCACCGGGATGCCACCGGAGGCCGTGATGCCGTCGTAGTAGCCGGCGGCGACGAACGAGAGGGCCGCGTGCTCCTTGCGGGTCGAACGGTAGTCGGTGTTGATGCCGATGAGGGGCTTGGCTGCCATGGTTGAAGGATCCTCCGTGAAAAGTCATCCCGACATCCATGTCGGGCTTGGCGGCGAACGTATCGGCCGCAAGGGCAGTCGCAAGTTTTTTTCGGATTTTGTGGTGGTGGCGGGGGTGCCACCACAAGATCGGGTGCTAGCACGGCCGGTGCTAGCATCCCGAGAGGTGAATCGCCCGCGACCTCCCGGCTCGGGGCTGCCCATGCCCCGTCGCCGGACGCTCGCTGCGGGCTCCGGCCCTCCGCTCGCTGCACGCCGGCTACGCTTCGCCGGGCACCGATCCGCCGCAGGCGGATTGGTCGTGGCTTCGCTTGCCGCCGAGCCCGGCTCCCGGGCACGGGCAGCCCCTCGCTTCTGCCTATCCGCCCGGCATCCAGGAAGCCCCGAGCGCGAGCGAGGGGATGACGGGCGGCATCGCCATCCGGCTACGCGTTCACCGCGGGTGCGTGACGCGGTAAACGTCGATTGCCGGCCCGGTGGTGAGGCCGTGCGGCCGGCGGGGCTGCTGCTTCACGATCCCCAGGCCCGCGGCACGGACGGCGGGCTCGAAGTTCACCGCCCGGGCTCGGCCGGGGTCGGCCACGAGGGCCGTGCCGTGCGGGGCCAGCGTGCGGGCGACGACGGCCGCCAGGGCCTCGGCGTGGTGCTTCTCGTAGAGCACGTCGGCCGCGACCACGAGGTCGAATGTCGGCAGGTCGTCGGGCAGCCGCCGCCAGTCGAGCAGGAGCGTTGCCAGGCCCGTGGCCCCGTTGCGGTCGGCGTTGTAGCGGACGCCCTCGAGGGCGTCG
Source organism: Pirellulales bacterium (assembly GCA_040397625.1). Lineage (GTDB taxonomy): Bacteria > Planctomycetota > Planctomycetia > Pirellulales > UBA1268 > QWPN01. The sequence continues at coordinate 6,023 of JBBAVQ010000076.1, forward strand.
TCTTCGTAGTCGCTGGCCACTGCCCGGAAGCCGCGGCGGCAGGCCACGATGGCGGGCAGGGCCAGGCCGCAGCCCAGTTCAATCAGACTACGGTCACCGGGATCGAGGGCGGCGATCTCCTCGGCGAGCACGAGGGCCGATTCCCAGACGTTGGCCCAGTAGGGAATCCGCTCGTCCCGCTCGAAGGCCTCGACGTCGATCAGGGCGTCGAGGTCGGGCGGCTGCCAGAAGGTGTAGCGTTCACCGCCGATCTCGATCAGCCGCTCCACCGGCGTGAACCGCTCGTAGCCCATCCTCGTCATCCTCCGCCCGTGCATCCGTCACGATCGGCAGCGGGAGCCACGTCAACCGACGGAAGTTCCGCCGCGTGAAGCCCTGCCGTGTGGCACGATTGTACGGTCTCTCCTCCACCCGCCAGCGCGCCCCATGCTCACCGACTTCGACCTGCACCTGTTCGGCGAGGGCCGGCACTGGACGATCTATGAGAAACTCGGGGCGCATCTCGAGGAGCACGACGGCGTCCATGGCGTGACCTTCGCTGTCTGGGCTCCGAACGCCGACGGCGTCTCCATCGTCGGTGACTTCAACGGTTGGGACGCGGCGGCGCACCGGATGCACAAGCGGATTCCGTCCGGGATCTGGGAACGCTTCGTGCCGGGCCTCGAGGTGGGCACGCTCTACAAGTATCGGGTGCACTCCTGCGGTGGCCATTCCGACCGCAGCGACCCCTACGGGTTCGGTGCGGAGGTGCCGCCGCGAACCGCCTCGCAGGTGATCGACCTCGCCGCCTACCAGTGGCGGGATGACGAATGGATGGCCACGCGGGCCGCCCGCCAGTCCCTGTCGGCACCGCTCTCCATCTACGAAGTCCACCTCGGGAGCTGGCGACGGCCGGGCGACGACGCGAGCCGCTGGCTGTCCTACGCCGACCTCGAGCGCGAACTCGTGCCCTACGTCGTGGAGATGGGCTTCACGCACGTCGAGTTTCTGCCCCCCACCGAGCATCCGCTGTCGGCGAGTTGGGGCTACCAGACGATCGGCCTGTTCGCCGCCACGAGCCGCTTCGGCCCGCCGCAGGCCCTGATGTCGCTTATCGACGCCCTCCACCGGGCAGGCGTGGGAGTGATCATCGACTGGGTGCCGGCCCATTTCCCCAAAGACGGCCACGGTCTTCGCCGGTTCGACGGCACCGCGCTCTACGAGCACGAGGATGCGCGAAAGGGCGAGCATCCCGACTGGGGCACGATGATCTTCAACTACGGCCGCCACGAGGTGGCCAACTACCTGATCTCGAGCGCCCTCTTCTGGCTCGAGCACTACCACGTGGACGGGCTGCGGGTGGATGCCGTGGCCTCGATGCTCTACCTCGACTACAGCCGCAAGGACGGCGAGTGGGAGCCCAACTGCTTCGGCGGCCGAGAGAATCTCGAAGCCATCGACCTGCTCAAGACCTTCAACATCCAGGTCCACGAGCGGTTTCCCGGCACGCTGACGATCGCCGAGGAATCGACCGCCTGGCCCGGAGTGTAGCGGCAGACGTATGTGGGAGGGCTCGGCTTCAGCCTGAAGTGGAACATGGGCTGGATGAACGACACGCTGAAGTACATGCGGCACGACCCGGTGCACCGCAAATTCCACCACGACGAACTCACCTTCAGCCTGATCTACGCCTTCCACGAGAACTTCGTGCTCCCGTTCTCGCACGATGAGGTGGTCCACGGCAAGGGTTCCCTCATCGGCCAGATGCCGGGCGACGACTGGCAGAAGTTCGCGAACCTCCGGCTGCTCTACGCCTACATGTGGTGCCACCCCGGCAAGAAACTGCTCTTCATGGGGGGAGAGTTCGGGCAGTGGGCCGAGTGGAACTTCGACGAGAGCCTGCAGTGGCATCTCTGCCAGTGGGAGAAGCACGTCGGGTTGTCACGGGCCGTCGCCGATCTCAACCGCCTGATCCGCCGCGAAAAGTCGCTGCACGAACTCGACTTCGACGGCCGCGGCTTCGAGTGGATCGACTGCCACAACTGGCAGGACAGCGTGCTGGCGTTCGTCCGCCGGGCCGCCGACCCGGCCGACTTCACGCTCGTGTGCTGCAACTTCACGCCCGTGCCCCGCGAGGGCTACCGACTCGGCGTGCCCCACGGCGGCGTCTACGACGAGATCTTCAACGCCGACTCCGCCTGGTACGGCGGTGGGAACCTCGGCAATGCCGGGGCGATCACGGCCGAGCCGATGCCGCATCACGGCCGCGAGTTCTCGGTGTCGCTCACGCTCCCGCCGCTGGCGACGGTGGTGCTGAAGCCGCGGCGCTGACCGCGATCATTCGAGTTCCGGGCCGCGCGGGTCGCGCTTCCACGACACGCCATACCGCTCAGCGATCGACTTCATCCAGCTGTCGTTCACGGCCCGCATGTCGTCGTCGGCCACCGTGGCGATGCGCCGCGGATCCTCAGACGAGGCAACGAACAGGTCCTTGAGTCGGGTATCGTCGGGCTCGAGCGACACCAGCCGCACCACGTAGCAGACCGTCTTCGGCTCGTTGAAGGCCACGGCCGTCTGGCCGGGCTCGAGGTCGAACACTGCCCGCATCAGTTCGTCGCCAGGCATCGCGAGGCCGTCAGGCTGCGAGAGTTCGGGAGCCGAGCCGAAGGGCGCGGTACCCCGCGTGAGCCAGGTGAATGGCCCGACCTTCTCGACCTCGAGGCTCCCGCGGGCCGCCGCGATCTGCTCGAGCGTCTTGCCGGCCTTCACCTCCGCGGCGACCTCCTCGGCGGCCTTCTTGGCCAGGGGCCGGGCTTCGACGATCCGCCAGGCGCGGAGCACGTCGTCCCGGGACGACTGGAATGACGGCGTGAACTCCGGTTGATCCTCGGTCTTCCACGAGAGGTAGCGGTTGCCCGCGATGTCACGCGACGTCACGGCCTGCAGGGGCTGGGCGCCGGGGCCGAAGATCATGTCGATCCACTGCTGCTGCCGGACGCCAAACTCGCGGGAGACCGCAAACTCGAAACTGCCCCCGATGCCGCCCGCCGCGAAGGCCTGGTTCGGGTTGACGAGGTCGGAAGTGCCCCCCTCGAGCCCCTGCGCGGCGGCGATTTTCTTGATGTCGGGGCCCACCGGCGCCGGACCGGCGCCGTCGCCGGCAACCTCCCACAGTGCCAGGGATTCGGCGTACTTCGCCACGTCGGTCTTCACGGCGTCGAAGATTGCCGCGATCCGCTTCTCGACCCCCTCGTTGGTCAACCGCTCGACGATGTCGTCGCGAACCTTCTCGAGCGGTTCGAACTCCGCCGCCTCGCTCTTCTCGTCGGCAGGCTTGTCGGCAGCCTTCTCGGCATTCGCCGCGGCTGCGGCGGGCTTGTCGGCATCCGCTGCGGCTGCGGCGGGCTTGTCGGGCGATGCTGCTGCCGCTGCGGCGGTATCGGCCTTCGCCGTGGCGGCTTCCGCCCCCTCCGTCGCTGTCGCCGGCTGCCGAAAGGCAACCGGAGTCGCGCGAACGCGTCCCGTTGCGGCGCCGTCCTTGCCCGCCGGCTTCGCGTCGGCCGGCGGCGTGCCGGCCGCGGGCTGATCGTTCTTTTCGGCCTTCGTCTCGCTGCTTGCCTCAGCGGCTTTCGTGTCGGTCGCCGCCGCGTCTTCGGCCGGCTTCGCCTTGTAGAGGGCGGCCTTCCGGTCTTCGTAGAACGCCTTGATCTGCTCGTCGGTGACCTTTTTCTTCTCCTCATCCTGGAACGTTCCGGCCTTGGCCACGAGGTAGTCGTAGCGGGCCCGGTGGGGCTGACGGAATCCCGGATTTGGACTGCGGGCCGCCGGCCGGTCGTTCTTGTATTTTTCGAAGAAGGCCCGAAGCGCGGGCTCCGCCGGCTCGGGGAGTTTGTCGACGAACTGCTCGACGACCACCGGCATCGCCTCGATGGTGGCCCCCTGCTCGAGCCGACGGTAATAGTCCCACCGCCAGCCTGGCGGAGCGCCGTCGAAGCCGACGCCGCCGAGCAGCAGCGATTCCATCCGGCGGGCCATGAGCACGGTCCGCAGCGCTTCGAAGACGTCCGCCTGCGAGATGCCCATCCGGCCCCCGATCTGATTGACGATGCCGTCGAACGTTTCGGGACGCACGAGGTCGTTCGTCCACTCGGCCAGAAACTGGTTGATCGCGGCGTTGCTGACGACGATCCCGTTCTTTTCGGCCTCCTTCGCCAGCAGGATGGTGTCCACCACGTCCTTCTCGTCGTCGGCCAGCCGCATCCGGGAGGGATCCTGCCCCGACGCCGCCATCGTCTCCACGAGGAACTGGTTCATCACCTTCCGCATGATCACGGCCCTCTGGAGGCCGCTTTCCCGAAGGCCGCCACCGTTCCACGACACCGCCATCGGGTCGGCTCCGCCGGCGCCGGATCCCATCTGGAGGAATGGGGGCAGGACGAAAAATGCAAGCATCGCCATGATCGCGAGCGCGGCGAGCGCCGCCTTCTCGTACTGGCGAAAGACACCGAAGGATCCGGCCATGGAACCGCCTGTAGGCTGTGGCCTGACGGCGAAACCGCCGAGGCTTGACAAGGAAAGAGTGGGGAGGGTAACGCTTGGAGGCCGCGTTCCCGGGGCCTCAGCAGGCCGAAGATTGTAGCGCAGGGTCTGACTGCGCCGATCCCGAAGCCCCGTTTCGCCCTATGATCGACTCCCCACCGCGTCCCACCGTGAACCGCCCCCATGGCCAAGAAGTCATCCTCGTCAGCCCGATCGAATCGCCGCGGTCCGGCCCGTCAGGCCAGTGACAGCCCGCGGGGAGGCGGTGTTCCGAAGGGCGACTACCAGCTGGTGATCGTCGAGAGCCCGGCCAAGGCCAAGACGATCGAGAAGTACCTGGGGCCGGGATTCGTAGTGAAGGCCTCGATCGGCCACATCCGTGACCTGCCCAGCCGGGCGGCCAAGGGCTCGAAGCAGCCGGTGCCGGGGGTGGACATGGATCACGACTTCGCCCCCACCTATGAAATCGACAGCGACAAGGCCCGCACCGTCACGGAACTGCGGAAGCTGGCCAAGGGAGCCAGTGACATCTGGTTCGCGACCGACTTGGACCGCGAGGGTGAGGCGATCGCCTGGCACCTCACGCAGGTGCTCGGGGTCGATCCGGACCGGGCCAAGCGGGTGACGTTCGACGCGATCACGAAGTCGGAGGTGCAGCGGGCCTTCCAGTCGCCGCGGGCGATCAACATGCCCCGCG